>JBKJOC010000298.1:0-3393 GCA_046595725.1 Candidatus Eiseniibacteriota bacterium | reverse complement strand
CTTCCGCGACCAGCTGCCGGATGGCTCCGCGCCGCCCGACGGGCGCGGATACTACTATGGCGGGTTCGTCGACGTGAACTTCCAGATCTGGGACACGGTCAACAATGTCCAGCTGGATGCCGCGTTCGTCGAGCGGAGGGAGGTCGACGCAACTCACACGCCGACGGCGAACGTCCTGCCGACGAACGACGGGACGTGGCGGCCTTCGCTCGAGGATGACGGGGACCGCGAATACCTGTTCGTCGTCGCATCGACCTACACGCCCACGGCGAAGCCGGCCTACGAGGTCAACGACGCCATCGGTGGAGTCGGCGACGGCTCGATGCCGCTGATGTACGTCCTGATCGGACACGGTCTCGATGCCGAGAACCCGTACCCGGACAATGGCGAAAAGATCACGTTCATCTGGGCGAACCCGGGTACCGTCAACGACGTGTTCTCGATCCCGACGACCGCGCCGACTCGTGACAATGCGGCGCTGGCCGCGGCGGCTCTCGACAAGATCCGGGTCGTGCCGAACCCGTACTACACGCGTTCGAATTATGAATTGAACCAGTTCGCGCGGCAGATCCGCTTCATGAACCTGCCGGCGAACTGCACGATCCGCATCTTCAACCTCTCGGGCGATCTCGTGCGCACGCTGCACAAGACCGACACGGCGACCTCGATCTTCACCTGGGACGTCCTCACCGAGAACCAGCTGCCGGTGGGAAGCGGCGTGTACATCTACCAGATCGACGCACCCGGAGTGGGACAGACCCATGGACGCATGATCGTGTTCATGGAAAAGGAACGGCTCAACAACTTCTAAGGAGGAGGGGTGACGATGAACCGAACGATCCGGCTCCTCCCGAGGAGCCGCACGATGGTGGGAACCCGAAGCATCCTTGCCGCGACGTGTGCCTGTGGCCTGCTGCTGGGCGTGCTCTCCGGCGCCGCGTTCGCGGGATCGAGCGAGCGCACGGGCACATCCGGCGCGAATGAGCTGCGCATTCCTGTCGGACCGCGCAGCACGGCGCTCGGCGGGACGACGGTGGCCGACGTCAGCGGCCCGGAGGCGCTGTTCTGGAACCCGGCGGGCCTGGCGACGCTGCAGGGGACCGACGTGTACTTCAGCCACCTGAGCTACATCGCGGACATGAACGTCAACTACTTCGCGCTCACGACCAAGGCGGGGAGCTTCGGCAACATCGGGTTCTCGGCCAAGATGCTCGACGTCGGGGACGTGATCGTGACCACCGAGGCCGCGCCCGAGGGCACGGGGGACATCCTGTCCCCGACCTTTGCCACGCTCGGAATCTCGTACGCGCGCCAGTTCACCGACCGCGTGCGCTTCGGGACCACGATCCAGTTCGTGAACGAGACCGTCGCCCAGGCGCACGCCCGGGGCCTGGCGTTCGACTTCGGGTTCCAGTACGACACCGGCAGCAACGGACCCTCGTTCGGGTTCGTGATGAAGAACTTCGGCACGGCCATGTCGTTCTCGGGGTCCGACTTCGAGATCAACGTGCCGATCCCGGACGCCGAGCCCGGTTCATCGAACCGGACCGTCGCCTCGTCGTCGTCGTCCTTCGAGATGCCGTCGTACTTCCAGCTGGGCGCCGCGTATGACCTGCTGAACCAGGGCAGCGCGTCGTCGACCAACAATCACCTCAAGGTGATGACGACATTCTCGAGCAACAACTTCACCCCGGACGAGCTCAGGGGCGGTGCCGAGTACACGCACAAGGACGTGTTTGCCCTGCGCGCCGGCTACGGCCAGCGCGTGAGCAACTCGAACGACGACGTGTACAACGGGTTCTCGTTCGGCGCGGGGCTCAACCTGAAGCTGGGAGGAAGCTCACGGCTGCGGTTCGACTACGCGAACCGGATGGTGAAGAACTTCTTCAGCGACACCAACGAGTTCGCGGTGCGGCTGAACTTCTAGCGCGCGCGCACACCAAGGCAGCACGAAGCCCCCGGGGGAGCGATCCTCCGGGGGCTTTTGCTTGCGGCCGGGCGCAACGCTAGGCGTAGACCCCTCGCAGCTTGACGACCTCGATCACGCGCCGGATCGCGAGCATGAACGCCGCCACCCGCATCGACACCCCCGACTCGACCGACACCTCGAGGACGTCGTGGAACGCCTTGACCATGTACTGCTCGAGGCGCTCGTTGACTTCCTTCTCGGTCCAGTACATCCCCTGGTTGTTCTGCACCCACTCGAAGTAGGAGACGGTGACTCCTCCCGAGTTGGCGAGGATGTCGGGGATCACGAACTTGCCCAGGATGTCGAGGCCGGCGTCGGCTTCGTGCGTGGTCGGGCCATTGGCCCCCTCGGCGATGATCCGCGCCTTCACCCTGCTCGCGTTTTCGTGCGTGATCTGGTTCTCGAGCGCCGCCGGGATCAGGATGTCGCACTCGTACTCGATGATCGAGCTGGCGAGCGGTTGGGAGCCGGCGAAGCCCACGACCGATCCCGCCCGCTTGACGTGCTCGAGCAGGGCGGGCATGTCGAGGCCCTGCGGGTTGTGGATCGCGCCCTTGACGTCGGACACGGCCACGATCCTGGCGCCGTCCTGGGCGATCAGCTCGGCGCCGATCGAGCCCACGTTGCCAAAGCCCTGGACCGCGACGCGGCAGGTCGTCAGGTCCATCTTGAGGTGCTTGACCGCCTCGCGGACGACGAGCTGGATGCCGCGCCCGGTGGCCTCGCGCCGTCCGCGCGAGCCGCCCAGACGCACCGGCTTACCGGTGATGACGCCCGGCACGGTGCGGCGGGCGTGCATGGAGTAGGTGTCGAGGAACCACGCCATCGTCTGCTCGTTGGTGTTGACGTCGGGCGCCGGGACGTCGGAGTCCGGGCCGAACAGGTCGAACAGGTCGGCCGCGTAGCGCCGCGTGAGCTTCTCGAGCTCGCCCTTGGACATCTTGGTGGGATCGCAGGTGATGCCGCCCTTGCCGCCGCCGAACGGGATATTGACGACGGCGCACTTCCACGTCATCCAGGCGGCCAGCGCCTGCACCTCGTCGAGCGAGACCTGCGGATGGTAGCGGATGCCGCCCTTTGCCGGCCCACGCACGATCGAGTGCTGCACCCGGTAGCCGGTGAAGACGCGGAACGAGCCGTCATCCATCTGGATCGGCAGCGAGACGATGGTCGAGCGGCGCGGCTGCTTGATGATCTCGAGCAGGCCAGGGTCGATCTCGAGCATCTTCGCGGCTTCCTCGAACTGGGCCCGCGCGTTTTCGAGCGGATTCAATTCCTTCTGAATGTCGGCGCCTTCGGCGGGCATGTCTTCCTCCGGAAATTCGGGAACGGCGGGACGGGCGGCGGAGCCGGCCGGCCCCGAAAGCGCGCGCAGTCTAGCAGGGGGGGCGGGGGGCCGACAAGGCCGGGGCCGGGCGCGCGGG
>JBKJOC010000052.1:0-5744 GCA_046595725.1 Candidatus Eiseniibacteriota bacterium | reverse complement strand
AGCGGAGCCACCAGAACAGGTCCGGCCAGCTGAAGGCGAGGTGCATGAGATGATCCATCATCCCGCTCCTCTTGCAGAGACAGAGCCGGCGCGAGAGCGTCTCTCCCGCTCCACGATTGGTATCGGCGGATCTCCGGAAGTCTTGACCAATTTCAGAACGCACCTGAGCCGAGCTAGCTGAAGCGTTGTCTCACAAGAACTTGAGAATCATGATCGTACGGTCGTCAGCGGGGCCGTCCCGGTGCCAGGCGGCCGATTCATCGAGCACACGCTCGACCAGCCGGGCGGCGCGCAGTCCCCGGTGTCGCGTCAGCGCCTCGGACAGGCGCTCGACCCCGAAGGGCTCGTCGGCCATGAGGCTGTCGGTCACCCCGTCGGTGTAGAACGCCACCAGGCTGCCGCGCGGGCAGTGGGTTTCGAGATCCTCGTATGTCTGCCCGCCCTCGACGCCGAGGATCAGGCCGCCGTGCTCGAGCTCCTGCACGCTGCCGTCCGCCAGCACGAGCAGGGGCGGATTGAGGCCCGCGTTCGCCCAGGTCAGCGTGCGGCGCTGGGCATCGAGCCGCGCGAACGCGAGGCAGACGAACTTCTCGGGCTGCTGCATCGCGACCAGCTCGTCATTGAGCCGCGCGAGGAGTGCGCCCGGAGACGCGGTCTCGCCCGCGCGCCCGCGCAGGTGCGCCTGGGCCGAGGCCAGCAGCAATGCCGCGGGGAGGCCCTTGCCGCAGACGTCGGCGAGCGCGATCCCGAGCGTGCGGCGGCCCATCGGCAGGAAGTCGTAGGAGTCGCCGCCGATCTCCTGCGCCGGCCGCGTCGAGGCCGCCACGTCGACGGTCGGAAAGCCGGGCGAGTCGGCGGGCAGGAGCCGGTCCTGGATCCGGCGCGCGAGCCAGACGTCGCGCTCGAGCGCCGCGCGCTCGATCAGGCGATCGTGCAACTCCGCGTTTTCCACCGCGACCGACGCCTGCTGTGCGAACTCGCCCAGGCGCGCGCGTTCGGCGGGATCGAACCACGAGCCCGAGAGCCGCGGGCCGAGCGCCAGGATCGCTTGGCAGCGCTCCCCCGAGTAGAGCGGCAGCAAGAGGGAGGTCCCCGCGTCGGCGAGGCGCGCCAGCTCGTCGGCCTCGGCGCCGGCCGGGGTCTCCGCGCCGAAGTCCTCGAGCGCGATCGGCGCATGCCCGCGCACCACCGCCTCGACCAGGAGTGCGGGCAGCCGGGTTAAGAGTGAGACGCCGCCGTGCGTACCCGGGGCGCGCCCGTGGAGCGCTGTGAGCGACGCCAGTCCGCCGCCGTCGAGCGCGAACACCGCACAGTGCTCGAGCCCCAGGTGTGCGGTGAGCGCGCGCGCAGCCTCGTCGAGCACGGACTTGAGCGGCTGGAACGCGGCCGGGCGGAAGCCGAAGGACGCCGCCGACGCCGGCGCCGCGCCGACGTCGAACACGCGATGGACGATCGTGGCGTAGCCGAATCCGAGCGGGACCAGGAGCAGCGACCACGCGGCCCAATCTTCGAACGGAAGGCGCGCCGTCGGCAGCACGTTCTTGAGCAGGGTCAAGGCGGCCAGGGGCAGGAGCCCGAGCGCGACCGCCCAGACCAGCGTGCTCAGCCGCGAGCGGTGCTGGGCCGGTGCGCGCCGCGCGCTGCCGACGAACGCAATCACGGCCGCGACCACCGCCCCCGCGAAGAACAGCGCGAGCAGGCCGTCGAATGCGCCGCCCGACATGAATGCGAGCGCCGGGCTCGCCGGAGCCGCGAACGCGCCGAAGGCGGCGGCGAGCGAGGCGATCGCAAACAGCGTGAATGCGGCGGCGTAGCCGATCCCCACCAGGCGGCGCGTGGCGCGACCGGGCCGGCCCTCGGGGAAGCGCGCGAAGAAGTCGACCAGCGCCGCCGGCAGGAGGAGCGTCGCGCCGGTGGTCGCGATCTCGAGCGCGAGCGCGAACACGCCGCCGCGCGCGACCAGCCAGTCGGGAGCCACAGGCCGCGGCGCGACCACGAGCGCGGCCGAGAAGGCGAAGAGGACGAATGCGAAAACGAGCGGGTCCGCGCGCAGAACCCAGACCGATCCCGCGACGATGACGAACGCCGCAGCGAGCACGAGCGACAGCAGCGCGCGCGAGCGCTCGGGCGGGGAGAGCGGGCCCGCGGTCAGGACGATGGGGGCGATCCGATTGCCCCGTTCGATGCGTAGAGTAGTTGTGGACCCGCGCAGGGGAGGTGAGAGCGCGCCATCAGGAAGCCGGTCGCCAGGCAGGATTCCCGCCCGGGCGGCGGGGCCGCCGGGGTCGACGGTCATGACGTGCTCGCCCCTGAGTTGCCACCCGTAGCTGCCGCGCACCGCAAGTCCCGCGGCGCCAAGGCCGACGGTGGTCGCGGTCAAAAAAGCGTACCCCCACACCAACCCCCGGCGAAATCGGGACATGGATCCCTCTCGTTCGCAGGAAGCCCGTGCGGGGGCACGATGGACAGGTTGGACTCGCGGGGTCCCGGTGTCAAGATGGGGCAGGCGCGGGCCCGGAACTTCTGCTCAAGCCAGGACACACCCGTGCCGAAAATGGGGACGAAGGGCAGCGTCTTCTGGCGCAGCCCCCGACCAGGGAGGTCAATCCATGTTGGTCCTGACACGGAAGTTGGGCGAGAACATCCGCATCGGGGACGTGATCAAGATCACTGTCCTCGAGGTGCGCTCGGGGCAGGTCAAGCTCGGCATCGACGCACCGGCAGAGGTGAAGGTCCACCGCGAGGAGATCTATGCGCGCATCCAGGCCGAAAACCGAAGAGCCGCGGCCTCCTCGCCCGACGCGCTCCGCGACGCCGCACGGGACCTCACGTTCCACCCGGACGAGCCGCGGGACGGGAAAGAACCAACCCGCTCCTGATCGCCGCGCCGAAGGCCCCGGGCGCGACGCCGAAGGGTCCATGCTGCTTCACGTCCATGAGTCCAAGGTCCGCACCGCCCTGGTCGAGCGCGCGCGCGAGCGCGTGAGTCGCGGCTTCTACGACCGCGCGGACGTCACGCGCGCCCTTGTCGAAGCCCTCCTGGCCGATCTCGCTCTGAGCTGAGCGCGGCTTCAAGCGACCGGCCCGAGGGCCGTGGCCCGTGCATTCTCCGCATTGGACGGCTATAGTCGCGCTGCATGACTCGCTCCGTTCCGACTCCCAAACCTTCCTCTCGCGCTGCCGCCGCAGCCCGTGCCCGCATGCGCCCGGCCGCCGTGCCCGACGCCGATGCGCCGCGACCGAACCATGCCTTCCTGGGTCCCCTCGGCTCCGCCCTGTCCGACGCGCTCTTTTACTGCGACGAAGCCGGCCTCGTGGGCTTCGTCAACGAGGAGGCGTGCCGCATGCTCGGGATGACCGCGGCGTGGGCGCGCGGGAAGCCTGGCGGCGAGGTGCTGCGGACCGCGGTACCCGGGGAGGACCTGTTCGCCGAGGCTGACAGCGGACCTTCCGGCGCGCGCGAGACCCTGCTCGTGACCAGGGGCGGCGTCGAGGTGCCGGCGCGCATCACGCTTGGCCGGACGCCCGAGGGCGGCGCGTTCGCCGTGGTGCGCGACCAGACGCAGGCGCAGCGCCTCCAGCGCGAGCTCCGGCTGAGGGAGCGCCTTGCCAGCGTCGGAGAACTCGCCGCGGGCGTGGCGCACGAAATTCGCAATCCGCTCGCCGGCATCTCCTCCTCGGCCCAGGTCCTGATGACGCGCTTCGAGCCGCGCGACGATCGCCAGAAATTCTGCCGCGTGATCATCGAGCAGGTCGACCGGCTCGACGCGATCATCACGAGCCTGCTCAAGTTCGCGCGCCCGCCCGAGCCCCGGCTGAGGCTTTCGCGGCTCGAGGACGTGGTGAAGAAGGTCGTCGAGCTCGAGGCCGAGCCGCTGGCCGAGGCCAGGATCAGCGTCGAGACCCGATTCACCGCGCGCATGCCCGGGCTCTACTTCGATCCCGGGCTGATCGAGCAGGTCCTGCTCAACCTGGTCGTCAACGCGGCCCAGGCCATGCCCACTGGCGGCACGCTCACGATCGAGGTCGGCACCGGGACGAGGCGCGAGCGCCCGCTCCCGCGCACGGCCGGCCGGCGCGAGGAGGATGCCGTCGGCGGAGGGGACCGGGCGGCGGGCAGCTTCGCCGTGCCCGCGCGCCGCGTCGCGCGACTGCGCGTGACCGACACGGGGATCGGCATTCCGCGCCAGATGGTGCCCCGACTGTTCGACCCGTTCTTCACGACCAAGGCCGCGGGCACGGGCCTCGGTCTCTCGATTTCGCAATCCATCCTGCAGGAACACGGCGGGGTGATCTCGATCGCAAGCCGCGAGGGTCGCGGCACCACGGTGGTGGTCGAGCTGCCTCTGGAGAAACGACATGGCCAAAGACGACAAGACGCTCAGTAGCGGCACGGGCACGATCCTGGTGGTCGAGGACGAGCAGGCGCAGCGCGAAACCCTGTGCGCGTTCCTCGGCGAGGAGTACACGATGCTCGAGGCGGAAGATGGCGCTGGCGCGCTGGCGCACGTGCGCGACCACGCCGTCGACCTGGCGTTCCTCGACCTGAGGCTGGGGCGCGAGGATGGGCTCGACATCCTTCGCAGGCTCAGGGAGGAGATGCCCGGCCTGCCGGTCATCATGCTCACCGCCCACGGCACGCCCGAGCACGCCTTCACGGCCTATCGCCACGGCGCCGTGCACTTCATGTCGAAGCCCTACAAACTCGACGAGCTCAAGGAGCGCGTGCGCTACGAGTTCGAGGCCGCCGAGCTGAGGCGCGAGAAGGCGACGCTCGAGGGCGTGCGGGCGGAGTTCGCGGGCCAGCCGCTGCTGGGAGAGAGCGCGGAGCTCAAGCGCGTCCTGGCGCAGATCTCGAAGGTCGCGAAGCTCTCGACTTCGACCGTGATGATCCGGGGCGAAACCGGAGCGGGGAAGGAACTTGTCGCCCAGCAGGTCCACCTCCAGAGCCCGCGCGGGCAGGGGCCGTTTGTCGAGCTCAACTGCTCGGCCGTCCCCGAGAACCTGCTCGAGTCGGAGTTGTTCGGGTTCGAGAAGGGCGCCTTCACCGACGCCAAGCGCACCAAGAAGGGCGTGTTCGAGATGGCCGCCCACGGCACGTTGTTCCTCGACGAGATCGGGGAGATGTCGCTCGCGCTCCAGGCCAAGATGCTCAAGGTCCTCGAGTCGAAGACGTTCCGCCGCCTCGGTGGGACCGTCGACATCACCGTCGACACGCGGGTGGTGGCGGCGACGAACCGGGACCTCAAGAAGGAGGTCGAGAACAGCCGCTTCCGCGAGGACTTGTACTTCCGCCTCCAGGTGATCCCGATCGAGGTCCCGCCGCTGCGGGCGCGCAAGACCGACATTCCGCTGCTCCTGCGCCATTTCCTCGAGCGCTTCGCGCGCGAGGTCGGCAAGACGCCGGGACGCGTCCACCCGGAGGCGGAGCGCTTGCTGGTCGACTACGCGTGGCCCGGCAACGTGCGCGAGCTGCGCAACGTCATCGAGCGCATCGTCCTGCTCGAGAGCGATGACGAGATCCGCCCCGAGCACCTGCCGTCGGAAATCGTGCGGCCGCCCTCGCTGGTGGCGCACGGCGCCCCCGGTAGCGGCGCGGCGGGAGGCGGTGCCAGCGGATCGGCGGCGGCGGCGGGCGCGGAGGTGTGGTTCACCCCCGGGGTGATCCTGCCGCTGGCGCAGGTCGAGATGCGCGCGATCCAGCACGCGCTCGGATGCGAGAAGGGCAACAAGACGCGCGCCGC
>JBKJOC010000024.1:0-4009 GCA_046595725.1 Candidatus Eiseniibacteriota bacterium | reverse complement strand
CTCGGCCTCTACCGGACGATGTACCTCTCGCGCAAGACCGACGACAAGGACATCACGTTCAAGAAGCTCAACCAGTCCTTCTTCCAGATCTCGGGCGCGGGGCACGAGGCGCTGCTTGCCGGCGTCGCGCTTGCGATGAAGCCGGGATTCGACTGGTTCTATCCCTATTACCGGGACCGCGCGCTCTGTCTCGGCCTCGGCATGACGACCGAGGAGATGCTCGGCCAGTCGGTCGCCGCGTTCGACGAGCCGGCCTCGGGTGGCCGCCAGATGCCGTCGCACTGGGGCCATGCGAAGCTCAACATCGTCTCGAGCTCGAGTCCGACCGGCACGCAGTTCCTGCAGGCGGTCGGCTGCGCGGACGCCGGAGTCTACTACAGCGACGTGCCGGAGGCGGGCGCCCGGGCTTCGGGGCGCTTCGAGAAGGACGAGGTGGTCTTCGTCAGCTGCGGCGACGGCACGACCAGCCAGGGCGAATTTTGGGAGGCGCTGACAACCGCCTGTGTCCGCCAGCTGCCCGTCGTGTTCGTGGTCGAGGACAACGGGTATGCGATCTCGGTGCCGGTCGAGGTGCAGACGCCGGGCGGGAATATCCTGGGGGTCGTCGGCGGGTTCCCGGGCCTTGCCACCTTCGACGTCGACGGCTGCGACCCGGTCGCCTCCTACGCCGCGGCGCGGGACGCGGTCGCGCGTGCGCGAAGGCGCGAGGGCCCGTCGCTCATCCGCGGCACGGTGATCCGTCCCTACGCGCACTCGATGTCGGACGACCAGGCGCTCTATCGTCCCGAGGAGGAGCGCAAGGCCGAGCTGGCGAGGGATCCGCTGCGAACGTTCCCGCCCCTGCTCGTGGCCTGGGGCGTCGCCACGGAAGAGTCGCTCGGGGCCCTGCGCAAGGAGGTCGAGGCGCATGTCGATGCCTCGGGCAAGCGCGCGCTCACCAAGCCCCAGCCTGGTCCCGAGACGGCGATGCACTTCGTCTACTCACCGACGGTCGACCCGGCATCGGCCGCCTTCGAGACCACGGCCAAACCGGAAGGTGATCCCACGACGCTGGCGACGCTCGTCAACTGGACGCTGCGCGACGAGATGCGCCACGACCCGCGCGTGCTGATCTTCGGCGAGGATGTCGCCGACGCGACGCGCGAGGAAGTGCTTCCCCTGGTCAGCGGCAAGGGCGGCGTGTTCAAGCTCACCCACGGGCTCCAGCGCGAGTTCGGCGGCAAGCGCGTGTTCAACTCGCCGCTGGCCGAGGCGAACATCGTGGGCCGCGCGATCGGCATGGCAACCCGCGGGCTCAAGCCCGTGGTCGAGATCCAGTTCTTCGACTACATCTGGCCGGCAATGATGCAGATCCGGGACGAGCTGGCGATGATGCGCTACCGCTCGAACAACCACTTCTCGAGCCCGATCGTGATCCGCGTCGCCTACGGCGGGTACTTGAAGGGCGGGGCTCCGTACCATTCCCAGTGCGGCGAGAGCATCTTCACGCATTGTCCGGGCCTGCGCGTCGTCATTCCGTCGAACGCGCTCGACGCCGCCGGCCTCTTGCGGACTGCGATCCGGTGCGACGATCCCGTGCTCTTCCTCGAGCACAAGCACCTCTATCGCCAGCCCTACGCCAAGAGCGCCTACCCGGGGCCCGAGTACATGGTCCCGTTCGGCAAGCTGCGCGTCGCGCGCGCCGGGGATCGCCTGACCATCATCACCTATGGCGCGCTCGTCCAGCGCTCGCTCTACGCGGCGGGGGACCTGGCAGACGAGGGGATCGAGTGCGAGGTGCTCGACCTGCGCTCGCTCGCGCCCTGCGACTGGGACGGCATCTACGCCTCGGTCCGAAGGACCGGCCGCGCGCTCGTGGCACACGAGGACTCGCTCACCTCGGGCTTCGGCGCCGAGATCGCGGCGCGCATCGCCTCTGAGTGCTTCGAATCCCTCGACGCGCCGGTGATGCGTGTGGGCGCGCTCGATTGTCCGGTGGCCTACTCGCCCCAGCTCGAGGACGTGATCCTGCCGCAGAAGGATGACCTCGTGGCGGCGGCCCGCAAACTCGCGGAGTACTAGCCATGATCCAGAAGCCGCACGATGCTGCCGCGCCGTCCCGGCCCGCCGGTCCCGGCATTGCCCGCGCCAGCTACGCCGAGCGCCGCGCCGAGGCGCTAAGGCGCCTGGGCGGCGGAGTCCTGGTGCTGCGCTCGAATCCCGAGCAGACCCGCTCCCACGACACCGAGTTCCCGTTCCGCCAGGATTCGGACTTCGCCTATCTCAGCGGCTTCCTCGAGCCCGACAGCGTCCTGGTGCTGAGCGCGTCGCACCCCGAGCATCGCTTCGTCCTGTTCGTGCGCCCGCGCGACCTCGAGAAGGAGACTTGGAACGGCCGCCGCGCGGGCGTCGAGGGCGCCCTGCGCGATTTCGGGCCCGACGCCGCGTTCCCGATCGAGGAATTGGACGCGCGGCTCCCCGGATACCTCGAGGGGGCGGGCACGGTGTACTTCACTCCCGGCCTTGACCAGGGCTTCAACGCGCGCATGGAAGGCTGGCTCTCGGCCCTGCGCCGCTCGCGCGCCCGCCATGGCCGCGGGCCCTCGTCCCGGACCGAGCACGGCGGCGTCGTGCACGAGATGCGCCTGTTCAAGACGGCGGAGGAAGCGGCCCTGCTGCGCCGTGCCTGCGCGATCTCGTCCGAGGCCCACAACGCGGCCCTGTCGGCCACGCGTCCCGGGATGCAGGAATACGAGGTCCAGGCGCTGATCGACTACGTCTTCCGCGCCCGCGGCGCCCAGGCGCCCGGGTACAACTCGATCGTGGCGGGAGGCGGCAACGCGACCATCCTGCACTACACCGAGAACAACATGCCCCTCGAGGACGGCGCGCTGCTCCTCATCGACGCCGGCGGCGAGTTCGAGGGCTACACGGCGGACATTACGCGCACGTTCCCGATCGGCAAGACGTTCACCCCGGACCAGCGCGCGGTGTACGAGATCGTGCTCGAGGCTCAGGTCGCCGGAATCGCGATGGTGCGTCCCGGCACCCGCTTCGACGACGTCCATCGGGCCGCGCTCGAGGTCCTCGTGGCCGGTCTCGTGAAACTCGGGGTGCTCGAGGGCGAGCCCGCCGAGCTGATCGCCCTCAAGGCGTTCCAGCCGTTCTACATGCATCGCACCAGTCACTGGCTGGGACTCGATGTCCACGATGCGGGTCTCTATGTCGACCCCGCCGGCAAGTCGCGGCTGCTCGAGGCAGGCATGGTGCTCACGGTCGAGCCCGGCCTTTATTTCGGCGACGGGATCCTCGAGTACGACCCACGGTGGCGGGGGATCGGCGTCCGGATCGAAGACGACGTGCTGGTGACTCAGAGCGGTCACGAGGTGCTGAGCCAGGATGCGATCAAGGAGCCGTCCGCGATCGAGCGTGCCCGTGCTCGAGGCGTCGGAGACAGGTTGCCGGTCCCCCTGAGCTGACTTCCCAGCCCGCCCCGAGCGCGCGCTCCGGGGCTTTGGTAAGGCTTACGTTTCAAAATGAGATTCCGCAGTAAATTCCAGAATTGACAATAGATGACGAGCGTCACGACCCTGCAAAGGACCAATGTTTGCGGGGTTGTCGGGCATTCGTTGTCGGCGATTGCATGGCATGGATGGTGCTGTGATCTCCCTCTGAGACAACCCGGGCCATGATCGAGGCCTGACCCAGACAGCTTCTGGAGCCGGAAGGGGGACGACGATGGGAGTTCGAGGAGCGATGCGCGCGCTGTGGCTATTCGTTGACGACCGGCTCGAGCGGTGGTTCCCCGTCGGTCGCGGTGCCCTCCCCCTCGATGCGCGCTTCCTCCGGGCGTTCCGCGACCAGCGTCTTGAGGCGTCGCGCGAGCACGCGGATGATGCCCTGGAGCAGCGCGGGATCCCCCGCGGCGAATTCGTGGAATTCCTCCCGGCCGAGCGCCACCAGCAGCCCTTCTTCGACACACTCCGCGCGCTGGCCGCGCTCGGAGTCGTCCACGAGGGCCCAGGTACCG
>JBKJOC010000462.1:0-5059 GCA_046595725.1 Candidatus Eiseniibacteriota bacterium | reverse complement strand
CCGCCCTCGAGGGTCACGTCCGGTCCGATCCAGCAGAACGGTCCGATCGTCACGTCGTCGGCGATGCGCGCCCGCGGGTCGACGACGGAGAGGGCGTCGACGACGGGCATCAGCGCTCCACGATGCTTGAGGTGAGCACCGCCTCGGCCGCGAGCTGGCCGTCGACGTAGGCCTCGCCGCGCATGCGGCAGATGCGTCCCTTCATCTTCTCGAGCGTGAGCTCGAGGCGAAGGACGTCTCCCGGCAGCACGGGGCGTCGGAACTTGGCATCGTCGATCCCGATGAAGTAGACCAGCCTGCCGGTCGGGTCCTCGACCATGTTGAGCAGCAGGACCCCCCCGCACTGCGCCATCGCCTCGATGATCAGGACTCCCGGCATGACGGGGTGGCCCGGAAAGTGGCCGGCGAAGAACGGCTCGTTGATGGTGACGTTCTTCTGCGCCACGACGCGCTTGCCCTCCTCGAGCTCGAGGATCTTGTCGATCAGGAGGAACGGGTAGCGGTGCGGCATGATGTCCATCACCGCGGTGATGTCCCACTCGCCCGGCGGGCGGCCCTCGCGGCGCCCGGCGCGCGGGATCTCGCGCGCCAGCTTCTTGACGAACTCGACATGCGTCGAGTGCCCGGAGCGGAAGGCCATGACGTGGCCCTGGAGCGGCGCGCCCAGCAGCGTGAGGTCGCCCAGCAGGTCGAGCACCTTGTGCCGCACGAACTCGTTGGGGAAGCGCAGGCCGCCCTCGTTGAGCACGCCCTGGTCGCCGATCACGACCGCATTCGACAGCGTCCCGCCCTTGATCAGGCCCTGGGCCTGCAGGAGCTCGACGTCGCGCTGCAGCACGAACGTGCGCGCGGGTGCGATCTCGCGCACGAACGCGTCCTCCTCGACTTCGAATGTGATCGTCTGCGCGCCCACGGCCGGGTGGTCGTAGTCGATCGTGAACGTGATGCGGAACTGCTCCGACGGGACCGCCGTCAGCTCGATCGCGCCCTCCCGCAGGGTCACGGGGCGGGAGATCTTGAGGTGCTTGCGACCGGCCTTCTGGTCGACGATGCCGGCGCCCCTCAGCAGCAGGGCGAACGCCAGGGCCGAGCCGTCCTCGGGCTCGATGATCTCCATGGCGCTGGTCTCGATCACGAGGTTGTCGATGCCGAGGCCCGACACCGTGGCGAGTACGTGCTCCATGGTGTGGATCTGCACGCCGTCCTCGGTCAGGATCGTGCGCCGCCCGGCCTTCGGGTCGTACATCGCGTTGCCGGGACGCACGCGCACCCGCGGTCGGCCCGGCAGGTCGGAGCGGACGAACACGATGCCGTGATGCTCGGGGGCCGGCAGGAAGGTCACCGTGCCGGGCTCGCCGGTATGGATGCCGACGCCCTGCAACTGGACGCTCTGCGCGATCGTGCGCTGGAGGCGCATGAAATTTCTCCGGGGTTCGCTGCGGGACGGGAGCGAAGCTAGCGGTGCTGGCCGCTCACGCTTTCGGGATCGCGCGCAGACTCGAGTGCTGTGAGGCGCTGCTCGAGGCCGTGCACCTTGGCGATCATCTGCGGAAGCTTTGCGATCGACGCCTGGATGCGCCGCTCGACGCTGTGGAGCCGGGCGGGCAGCACGCCCGAGACGATGGTCTGGGGCGGGACGGACTTGGTGACGCCGGCACGGCTGGCGAGCGTGGCGCCCTCGCCGATCACGATGTGGCCCGTGATGCCCGCCTGGGCGCCGACCGTGACGTTGGACTCGACGCGGGTCGAGCCGGCGATCCCGCTCATGGCGGCGACGATCACGTGTTCGCCGATCTCGACGTTGTGGCCGATCTGGACCAGGTTGTCGATCTTGCTGCCGCGGCCGATGCGCGTCGAGCCGGTGGTCGCGCGGTCGACGCACGAGTTCGCGCCGATCTCGACATCGTCCCCGAGCACCACGTTGCCGACCTGCGGGACCTTGTGGTAACTCCCGCCATCCTTGGCGTAGCCGAATCCGTCGGCGCCGATGATCGTGCCCGAGTGGATCACGACCCGGTCGCCCAGGACGCATTCCTCGCGCACCACGACCTGCGGATAGAGGAAGACTTCAGAGCCCAAACGGACGCGGTGGCCGACATAGCAGTGCGCCATCACCGTCGCGCCGTCGCCCAGGGCCGCACCCTCCTCGATGACCGCGAACGGCCCGATCGAGACCTCCCTGCCGAGCGTGACGTCCTTGCCGACCGCGGCGGTCGGATGGACGCCGGCGGGCGGGCGCGGGCGCTCTTGGCGAAAGATCTTCACGCAGCGCAGGAACGCCACGTAGGGGTCTGTGGCCACGAGCTGGGCGATGCGACACTCCATCCGGGGCTCGGCGACCAGCACCGCGGACGCGCCGGTATCGGCAAGGTGCGCCTCGTAACGCGGATTGACCAGGAACGTGATGTCGCCCGCACGGGCCTCGCGCACGCCGGCCACACCGGTGATCTCGACGGCGCCGTCGCCCAGGAGCCGGGCGTCGAGCAGGGCGGCGAGTTCGGCGAGCGTGTGGGTCGTCATGACACTCCGGTGTGGCGGCGGGGTGAACGCATCACGGCGCCGTGCCGCCCACGGTCGTCTTATTGAGGTCGTCGAGCACGCGCTGGGTCAGATCGAGGCTCTTGACGCCGAATATGACATTCCCATCCGCCGCGTCCAAGACCAAATCGTAGGCCTCGCGATTCGCCAGAAGCTCAACCGCATCACGGACTTTGGAGATCACCTCGCGGGTGATTTCGTCGTTCAAGCGCTGCACCTTGCCGCTCGAACCCCAGAAGTCCTGGACGAAGCGGTCATAGTCGGAGATCGCCTTCTGGAGCGCGCTCTCCTTCTCGAGGCGCTTGGCCTCGGAGAGCAGCGGGTCCTGGTCCTTGAGCTCGTTGCGCAGCACCTCGACGGCGCGGCGCCGGTCCTCGGCCTCGGTGCGCCACGACTGGATCTCGCGCCCGAAGCGGTCCTGCGCCTCCTGGGCCGCCCTGTACTCGTTGAAGATCCGCTGGGAATCGATGAAGCCGATGCGCAGGTTCTGGGCCCGAGCGGGCGCCGAGCCCAGTGCCAGCGCGCAGAGCGCGAACGTCATGACGGCCAGCGGCGCGTGAAACAGGCGTGGGAGCATCGTCGATCTCCTAGAAGAGGGCGGCGCCAAGCAGGAAGTGCCCGCGCCAGCCCGGCTTGATCTTGTCGAAGCCGTAGGCGTAATCGAAGCCCACGTTGCCGAGCACCGGGATCTCGACCCGGAGCCCCACGCCGACCGACTTCTTGAGGTCGAAGGGGCGGATGTCCGAGAAGCGGTTCCAGACATTGCCGGCCTCGGCGAAGATCACCGCGTGCACCGGGTGGACGACGGGAAATTGCTCCTCGAGCGTGAGCACGGTGAAGAAACGCCCGCCCGGGTAGGGTGTGCGCTCGCGCGTGAACGAGCCCGGCGTGACCTCGCTCCCACCGACGTAGCGCGGGAAGGTGTCGTTCTCCTTCGGCACGATGCTGTAGTCGTCGTAGCCGCGCAGCCCGTCCGACGTCACGCCGCCGAGTCGGAAGCGCTCGTAGACCGGCACCGAGTCGCCGCGCGAGTATGCCCCCACCCCGCCCATCCGGAGGCGGAACATGTGCGCGGCGCTCTTGAGGATCGAGGGTCGATACCAGCGTGTGTCGAGGCGCGTCTGGTTGTAGCTGAAGTCGCCCTGGAGCGGTCCGCCGGCGAATTGACTCGATGCCGAGCCGCGCTGGCCACGCGTCGGGTAGAACGGGTTGTTGGTGGTGTTGCGCGAAAGCCCGAACTCGACCGAGGACGTGATCTGCTCGCCCCGGGTCTCGAGCGCGAGCAGCTGCGGCGAGGCGGTGGCGGAAGTGACGTCGATCTCGACGCCCTCGAGCCGGTACTGTGCCGAGCCGCGCGTGTAGCGGATGCCGGGGATGGGCCGCCCGACGGAGAACGAGAAGCCACGCCGGCTCTCGTTGTAGTCGGTGAGGTCGTTGGTGCCGATGTCCCGCTGCGACAGGAACGCGCTCGCGCCGAGCGAGAGCGGCGTGTCGTGCCACCAGGGATCGGTGAACGAAAGCTCGACGTTCTTCCGGCGCGCGCCGCGCTCGAGCTGGATGTTGACCGCCTGGCCGTTGCCGAAGAGATTGTTGTGCCCCAGGTTCAGGAACCCGGTAAGCCCGCCGTCCGAGGAATAGCCCGCGCCGGCCTGGGCCGTGCCGGTCTGTTTCTCCTTGATCTTGAGCACGACATCGACGTCCGCCGAGTCCGCCGGCTGGAAGTCCACTCCGACATCCCCGAAGTAGCCGAGGCGGAACACGTTCTGCTGGCTGTTGACCAGGCGCGAGCGGCGGAACAGGTCGCCCTCGTGCAGTTCGAGCTCGCGCCGCACGACGTTTTCCTTGGTGTAGGTGTTGCCCGTGATCTTGATCTGGCGAACGTGCGAAGGCGGGCCCTCGCTCACCTGGAACGCGAGGTCGATGACCGCGGAATCCGGGCGCACGATCTCGGTCGGCTCGATCGAGACGTAGAGATAGCCTTCCTCGGCGTAGAGCGAGTATGCGCCCGAAACCGCCTGGTCGATCTTCGTCGCATTGTAGGGACCGTCCTGTGCGGGCTGGGGCAGCGACTTGAGCGCGGCGGTGGTCACCGTCTCGTTGCCCTGCCAGCGGACTTCGCCCATGCGGTAGAACGCACCTTCCTCGACCTTGTACGCCAGCACCAGGCCGTCGTGCTTCGGGTCAGGCTGGAAGGGCAGGCGCTCGACCTTGACGTCGCGGTAGCCGTGCTCGCGATAGAAGGACTCGAGATTCTTGAGATCCTCCGCCAGCTTGTCGTCCTTGACCGTTCCGCTCTTGAACGGGAACCCCTTCTTCTTCGAGGCCAGCTTGCCGCGGACGTCGTCGGGCTTGAACGCCTTGACGCCCACCACCTCGGTCTCGGTGATCCGCGCCTTCTTGCCCTCGGCAACCGCGAAGTGGACGCGCATTCCGCCCACGCCCGAGTCGGCCTCGGCGCGAACGGTGGCGTCGCGGAATCCGTCCTTCCGGTATTCGGCGAGAATCGAGTCCCGGGACGCGC
>JBKJOC010000417.1:0-2993 GCA_046595725.1 Candidatus Eiseniibacteriota bacterium | reverse complement strand
GATCGACAGTGACATTCAGAGCGTGGTCTGCCAGCGCCTGCGCGACGCGGTCGACTCGCTCTCCGCCACCAAGGCGATCGCGGTCGTGGTCGATCCGTTCTCGGGCGAGATCCTCGCCGCCGCCTCCGAGCCGCAGCCCGCGGGCCCGCCGTACCGGAACCAGGCGATCACCGACCAGTTCGAGCCCGGCTCGACATTCAAGATGGTCGTGGTCTCGGCAGCGCTCGAGGAGCGCCTCGCGAACCCGTCCATGCTGTTCGACGCCGAGAACGGGGCGTACGACTTCGGCGGCTTCACGATCCACGACTCGCATCCGCACGGCATGCTGACCCTCGCCGACGCGGTGCGCTTCTCGAGCAACATCGTCGCCGGCAAGCTGGGCATCAAGGTGGGCAGCCGCACCATGTACGAGTATTCGACCTCGTTCGGCTTCGGCGCCCTGACCGGCATCGAGTTTCCGGGCGAGACGCCCGGGCTCCTGCGCCATCCGGACAAGTGGTCGGGGCGCTCGCTGCCGACGCTCGCGATGGGCCACGAGCTGTCGGTCACCGCGCTCCAGCTCGCACTCGCCTACGCGGCGGTGGCGAACGGCGGCACGCTCATGGCGCCGCAGATCCTCGCTGCCGAGTACGACGCGCGCGGGGTCAGACTCTCGAAGACCGAGCCGCGTGCGCTCAGGCGCGTCATCTCCACCGAGACCGCGCAGACGCTACGCGGATTCCTGCAGGCGGTCGTCGACTCGGGCACCGCGACGCGGGCGGAGCTCGACTGGGCGCACGTCGGCGGCAAGACCGGCACGGCGCAGAAATTCGACACCGCGCTCCACACCTACAAGAACGGCAAGTACCTGGCGTCCTTCGTCGGCTTCCTCCCGGTCGAGAACCCGCGCCTCGTGTGCGTCGTCATGGTCGACGAGCCGCGCAAGGGCTACTACGGCGGCGACGTCGCCGCACCGGTCTTCAAGAAGATCATGGAGGACCTCTATCGACTGCGCGGCGGGCCGCTCACGCCCGCGCCGGCCGAGGCCCAGATGGCGAACCCGCACTCGGTTGCGCTGCTCGTTCCCGGCGTGCGCGCGCTCCCGCTCTCGCGGGCGCGGAGCGCGCTCTCGGACGCGGGTTTTCGCACGCGCATCGACGGCAACGGCTCGCGCGTCCTGTCCCAGAGCCCGCCCGCCGGCGTTCGCGCCGAGCGCGGCTCGCTGGTCGTGCTCTCGACCTCGCCCGGCTCGGGCGGCGTGCCGAACGTGGTCGGCCTGACCGTGCGCCAGGCGCTGACCGAGCTCGCCGCCGTGGCGCTGCCCGCCCAGATCGTCGGCCGCGGCGTCGTCGTGCGGCAGGTTCCCGCGGCCGGTAGCGCGGTCCTGCACGGCCGCGCCTGCGTGCTCGTGTGCGAGGAGCGCGAGGCGCTTGCCGCGGCGGGAAGGAAGTCGTGACGCCGCCGCGCGGCCCCTGGCCGCTGTCGTGGACCGAGTTCCTCGCCGCGCTCGGGGTGGATGCGCGCGCGGCCGCGGGCCCGGCTCCGGCGACCGTCGGCGGCGCGGCCTACGACTCGCGCTCGGTGCGCCCGGGCGATGCCTTCTTCGCCCTCAAGGGCCAGGAGCAGGACGGCGCGCGCTACGCGCTCGAGGCGGGCGCGCGCGGCGCGGCCTGCGTCGTCGCCGAGGCGCCGACCGGCGTGCGCGGGAGGAAAACGCCGGACGATCCGCCCGCCGAAGTGATCGTGGGCGAGGCGCGCAAGGCGCTGGCCGAGGCCGCGGTCGCACTCTATCGCGATCCTTCGTCGCGGCTGACGCTGATCGGCTTGACCGGCACGAACGGGAAGACCACGGGCGCGTTCCTCTGCCGCGCGATCCTCGAGGCGGCGGGCATCAAGACCGGAATGGTCGGCACCGCCGGCTACTGGATCGGCAACGAGCGGCGCGACGCGCCGCACACCACGCCCGAGGCGCCCGACCTGTGCGACTTGCTCGACACCATGAGCGCGCGCGGCCTCAAGGCCGCCGTGCTCGAGGTCTCGAGCCATGCGCTCGCGCTCAGGCGCACCTACGGGCTCTCCTTCAGGAGCGTGGTGTTCACGAACCTGACGCGCGACCACCTCGACTTCCACGGCGACGAGGCGAAGTACCTCGAGGCCAAGCTAAGGCTGTTCAATGGCGAGAGCGGCGGCGACACGCGGCTCTCGACCGCCGTGATCAATGCCACAGACCCCCACGCGCGCGAGGTGCTCGACGCCTGCGCCAAGGGCGGGATGAAGGTCCTGCGCTTCGCGCTCGAGGGCGCCCCCGGGGCCGAGGGCGCTGAACTGGTGGCGCGCGACATCGAACTCAGCCCGCGCTCGTGCCGCTTCACCATCGTCGAGTCGGCGGGGGAGACCATCGTCACGCTGCCCCTGCCGGGCCGGCACAACGTCGAGAACGCGCTCGCGGCATGGGGAGCAACCACGGCGTTCGGCGTCGCGCGTCCCGTCGCCGCACGCGCGCTCGAGAGTTTCAAGGGCGTGCCTGGCCGGCTCGAGGCGATCGACCAGGGCCAGCCGTTCACCGTGCTGGTCGACTTTGCGCACACGCCCGATGCGCTGACCCGCGTGCTGGCCGCCGTGCGGGAGACGCTGTCCCCAGGCGGACGCCTGGCGGTGGTGTTCGGCTGCGGCGGCGACCGCGACCGCGGCAAGCGCTCGCAGATGGGCGAGGCCGCCGTCCTGGGCACCGACCTCGCGGTCGTGACCGACGACAACCCGCGCCACGAGAATCCGGCGGTGATCCGGGGTGAGGCCATGAAGGGCGCATTGGCCGCGTTCGCCGCCGGCCGCGCGCCGTCCGGGGCCGCGCGTCCGCTCGAGATCGCGGGCCGCCGGCGCGCGATCGAGCAGGCGCTGGCGTGGGCCCTGCCGGGCGACGCCGTGGTGATCGCAGGCAAGGGCCACGAGGGTTCGCAGATCGTGGGCGCGGCCTCGGTGCCGTTCGACGACCGGCTCGAGGCGGTGCGGGCGCT
>JBKJOC010000398.1:0-3297 GCA_046595725.1 Candidatus Eiseniibacteriota bacterium | reverse complement strand
GCGCGCAACGTCGAGCGCGAACGCGAGCTGCGCCTCGCGCGCCTCGTAGCCGGGGAAGCTCCGCGCCAGCGCGCCGCCCGGGCCGAGCAGGCGCGCGACGTCGAGCAGGTGCGAGTCGTCGAAGGGCGCGCGGTCGATCACGGGGCAAGCTCCGCCTTGAGCGCGGCCGGGTCGGCCAGCGCCTGCGCGAACTCCGATTCGTCGATCACGCGGATCCCGAGCTCCCTCGCCTTTTCAAGCTTGGACCCCGCCTCGGCGCCCGCGACCACGACGTGGGTCTTCTTGCTCACGCTGCCCGCGACCGTCCCGCCCAGCGCCTGGACGGCCGCGGTCGCGGCCAGCCGGGTCGTCGCCACCAGCGTCCCGGTGAGCACGAACGTCAGGCCTGCCCATGAAGCGTCCCCCGATGCCCGCTCGACCGGCCGGGGATCGACCCCGCGCGCCTCGAGGCGCGACAAGAGGTCCTGCGCATCGGGACTCGCGAACCAGCGCGCCAGGCTCTGCGAGACCACCTCTCCCACGTCGGGAACGGCGAGGAACTCGGCCTCGCTCGCGGCCCTAAGTACCGCCAGCGTCTCGAAGTGCGCCGCCAGCGTCCGCGCCAGCGTCTGACCGACGTGGCGGATGCCGAGCGCGAACAGCAGTCGATCCAGCGTGCGCGTCTTCGATTCCGCGATGCCCTGCGCCAGGTTCTGCGCCGACTTCTCCCCCATGCGCTCGAGTCCCGCCAGCGCCGCCGCATCAAGCGCGTAAAGATCGGCCGGGTCGTGCGCCAGGTCCTTCGCCACCAGTTGCTCGACCACCGACTCGCCGAGCCCTGCAATGTCCATCGCGTTCCGCGCCGCGTAGTGGAGGATGCGCGCGCGCCGTTGCGCGGGGCAGGCCGGGCCGTCGCAACGGATCACGGCCTCGCCCTCCTCGTGGACCAGGGGCGTGCCGCAC
Organism: Candidatus Eiseniibacteriota bacterium; assembly: GCA_046595725.1. GTDB lineage: Bacteria > Eisenbacteria > RBG-16-71-46 > RBG-16-71-46 > DASYSL01 > JANPEF01. The sequence goes on along the minus strand of JBKJOC010000398.1, from coordinate 2,355 downwards.
TCGGGGCAGTGCGTGGGGAAGGCGAATTCCGTCTCGCTGCCCGCGCGCTGCTCGACCAGCGGACGGACGACCTTCGGGATCACCTCGCCGCCCTTCTCGATCACCACCAGGTCGCCGACGCGGATGTCCTTGCGCCTGATCTCGTCCAGGTTATGCAGCGTCGCGCGCGCGATCGTGGTGCCGAGCAGGGGCACGGGCTCGAGATCGGCCACCGGCGTCACCGCGCCCGTGCGGCCGACCTGGAGCCGGATCGCGAGCAGTCGGGTGGTCACCGACTCGGTCTCGAACTTGTACGCCAGCGCCCAGCGCGGGCTCCTGGAAGTGGCGCCCAGGAGTTGCTGCTCCCCCAGGTCGTCGACCTTGACGACCAGGCCGTCCGTGTCGTATCCGAGTACGGCGCGACCGTTTTGCCAGCGCGTGATCTCGCGTTCGACCTGCTCGATGCCGACCACCCTGCGTGCGTGCGGATTGACGCGGAGCCCGAGCGCCCGCAGCCGCTCCAGCACCGCGTGCTGCGACTCGACGCCGAGCGCCGCGGGATCGGCCACGGCATAGGCGAAATAGGACAGGCGGCGGCGCGCAACCTCGCGCGCGTCGAGCATCTTGAGCGAACCGGCCGTGAGGTTGCGCGGATTGGCGTAGGGCGCCTCGCCCTCCTCCTCGCGCCGCGCGTTGAGCGCGTCGAAACGTGCGCGCTCGAGGTAGACCTCGCCGCGTACTTCGACCGTCAGCGGCGCACCGGGCCCCGCGACCAACTGGAGCGGCAGCCCGCGCAGCGTGCGCAGGTTCTGCGTGACATCGTCCCCCACCGCGCCGTTGCCACGCGTGATCCCGCGCGCGAACTGGCCCTGTTCATAGCGCAGCACGATCGCGACGCCGTCGATCTTGAGCTCGACCACGTAGGCGACGATCTCGACGTCGAGCGCTCTTTTCACGCGCGCGTCGAACTCCCGCAACTCGTCGATCGAATCACCGTTGTCGATCGAAAGCATGGGCCTGGAATGACGCACGGTGGCAAATCCACCCAGCGGGCTCTCGGACACGCGCTGGGTCGGGGAGTCGGGCGTGACCCAGTCCGGATGCGCGCGTTCCGCCTCGACCAGAGCCTGGTAGAGCGCGTCGTAGGCGCGATCGCTGATCTCGGGAGCCGCCTCGACGTAGTACAGGCGGTCGTGGTGCTCGAGCGTCCGCCTCAGGGCCTCGGTCGCGGCGCGCGTGGTGGGAGCTTGGATGCTTTTCAAGGACACTCCAGCGCGGGCTAGAAGCGGCTCGTCAGCCGCACGTGGATCTTGCCGTCGAGCGGTCCGTCGCCCCGCCCGTACCCGAGGGTCAGCGCCAGGCGCCCGAACGCGAGCGGCGCCTCGAATCCGATGCCGTAACCCGGTCGATAGAGCGTCGAGCTCCGGACCCGGCTGCTGTCGTCGAGGAACGGCCGGTAGAGCGCGGCCTGGTCGACGAACGCGAAGACGCGGCCGGACTGGGCGGTGAAGACGCCGTATTCGAGCCGCAGCACCCCCCAGCGCGAGGCGCGGAACTCGCCCTCACGATACCCCCTGAGGGATGCGGCGCCGCCGACAAGGTCGAGATCGTAGGCCGGGACCACGGGCTCGTTGCTCAAGCGCAGGCCGCCCTCAAGCTCGGCCCGCGCGCCGGACCACCGGCCGAACGCGCGATTCGTTTGCGCGAGCGCGTGGGCGATCAACTGGGTGGCCTTGCTCGAGCCGGACGGACGGCGCGTTTCGCGCTTGAAAACGGTGCCGCTCGAGAGCCGTGCCGCGCTCCCGCGCCGCGGTGCGAGGCGATCGTCCCTGCGATCAAACTCGAACCCAGCTTCGGTCGTGGTGGTCGAGGCGCGCTCGACCGGGCCGAGTTCGAGCACCGTGCGATCGCGCGCGCCCCCGACCCATGCGCGGGCACCGCCGAACGCGCCAAAGGTGAATCGGCCCGCGAGCCGGGTCCGCGTGTACAGGGTGTCCTCGTTGAACTGGCTCAGGAGGAGCTCGCCCTTCCAGTTCTGGCCGAACAGGAGCGGCTCGGCGTAGCGGACGCGGAACTCGGAGCGGCCGCGGCCGCGGCCTTCCCAGAAGAGCCCCGCCTGGCGGGCGCGACCTCCCAGGTTCTCGAGCCGGATATCCGCGAGCCCGGTGAGGGTCTTCGACTCGCCCTGGTAGCCGATCGCACCGTCGAACGTGTTCGCGCGCGCTTCCTCGACGGGGATGACCAGGCGGGCGAGGCCGGGGCCCTCGGGCTCGACCGTCGGCTCCCCCACGCGCGTGAAGACGCCGAGGTCCGACAGACGCTGCCGCGCCTGCACAAGACGCGCGCGATTGTACGGAAGGCCCACCACGTTGCCCA
>JBKJOC010000315.1:0-3750 GCA_046595725.1 Candidatus Eiseniibacteriota bacterium | reverse complement strand
GCGTTCGCCTGCGACGCCTGGCTCGTGCGCTGGTCGGCGACGGGGATGGAGACCGCGCTCGCGACCTTCCTCGTCACCTCGGGCTTTTCCTCCTACGTGGCGCGCCGGCCGTGGGGGAATCGCGTGCTCGTACCGGCCGCCTGGTGGTCGGTCGCAGCGCTGGTGCGTCCCGAGGCTGCGATCCTGCTGGTCCTGTTGTTGCTGCGCATCGTGCTCTCCGCCAGCCTGGGAGAGGTCAAGCGTGGTCGCGTGGCCTGGGTCCTCCTGCCGATCGCCATCGTCCACGGACCGTGGCTCCTCTACGCGCTCTGGCTCTACCACGGAGTGGTGCCGGCGACCCTGGCGGCCAAGACGGCCGGCGGCACCAGCCTCAAAATGTTCTTCGACGTGATGGTGCGCGAGGCCAAGGCGATCGCGGCGTCGCGCGGCGTCGAGCTGGTGGCGATCATCGCGCTCGCGCCGGCGCTGCTGTCGCGCTTCTGGGTTCGGCGCGCCGACCACTTCGTGCCGCTTTTGTGGATGATCGGGCTGCCGCTGCTCTACGCCGCGCGCGGTGTGCCCGCGATCTCGCGCTACCTGGTGCCCATCGTGCCCCTGCTGCTGGCCTATGCCTGGGGCGCGTTCGCCTGGCTTGCCGCGACCGAACGCCGGCGACCCGCGCTCGCATCCGCGGCCCTGATCACCGCCTTTCTCCTCTCGATCGCGGTCAGTGTTTCGACCTACGTGCGCTTCGTCGTGCCGCAGGCACTGGCGTTCGAGTCGGGAGTCAACGTCCAGTTGGCGGACCTGGGACGCTGGTGCAACCAGAACACTCCGATCGACACCGAGGTCGCGATCCCCGACATCGGGGCGTTCGCCTATTTTTCCGACCGGCCCGTGGTCGACCTGGCGGGACTGGTCACGCCCGCGATCACGCCGCTGCTCCGGATTTACCCCTATGACGACCTGGTGACGAACCTGCGCTTCGAGGGGGTCGCGCGTCCGCCCTATCTCGTCGATCGCGCCGACATCCCGAACCGCATGCTGTTCCAGAGCCCATACGCGACCGTCCTCACGCCGATCATGCACCGCCGCGTCGATCACCGGGGGATCACCTACCCCGAGCCGGTTTTCTACACGCTCTACAAGATCGACTGGATCGCGTTCGACCGGATGCAAGGCAGCTTGCGGCAGGCCGTCCGGCCCGAGGAGGCAAGGCCTCCACAGGCCTAGGAGGAAAGGCGGTCCGTTCGGGCGGCCATGACAAAGTCGTTCCGATGCAGTCCCTTGATCTTGTGCGTCCACCACGACACCGTGACCTTGCCGTACTCGGTGAGCAGTGCGGGATGGTGGCCTTCTTCCTCCGCGATCGCGCCCACCTGATTGCTGAACGCCAGCGCCTGCGCGAAGTCCTTGAACTCGAACCTGCGGACGAGCCGTGGCTCTCCGACTTCCTCGACCACCTTCCAGTCCTTCAGTTCACGCGCGAGCGCGGTGACTTCGTCGCTCGTCAGGCGCGGGGCGTCGGCGTTGCAGGCGGTGCAGCGCTCGGCGGCGAGCGTGCTGGTTTCGTCCGACATGGCACTCTCCTCGAAGACCACTCTGCTTTCGTGGGCCTGCGACCTGCGATAGGTCGCGCCGTCGGCCGTGCGCTCGAGGAACCGCTCGTCGACCAGCGCGCGCCGAAGCGACACGTGATCGAGGGCGGTGTGGGGGCCGAGCGCCATGAGCCAGGCCTTGAGCTTCTCATTCAGGGATTTCTCGTCAAGGGTGGTGGCTCCGTCGACGATCAATGCCGCGCCACGAAGCAGGATCCACTGGTCGCGGCGCCTGCGCGGCAGGCCGGGGCCGAGCCCACCCGAGGCCAGAGCGCGGAGCCTCTTCTCCGCCTCGTGCGCGGGGATGCGCTCGACGGCCACGATTTCAGCGCCGGACGATGCGATAGAAGAAGTGGTCCGCGCACATCGCGCCGAACTCGCCCTTTTGGGGATCCCCGAGGTCACGATCGGTGGCGTCAGCGAAGGCGCGAGCCGCAAGCCTGCTCTCGGCCTTGGTGACGGTGCGCCCGTGGAGGGCATGACGCAGCACAGCGTAGTGCGCGTTTGATCCGATCGGCGCGACGCGCGCGCCTTGCCTGGCGAGTCGCTTGACCAGCGTCTCGCGATCGACCAGCCCACAGTAGTAGCCGTTCGGAAGCTGGCGCGCCTGACGGTGCTTGTTGTCCCTGCCGGCGGTCAGCAGGAGCGAGCGGTTGTTGTTGAGCACGAGGTAGAGCGCGCCCCTGGGCTTGAGCACGCGCATACATTCGGCGAGCGTCGCGCCCTGGAGCCAAGCCGGAAGGTGCTCGAGCAGCCCGAGGCAGAGCACCGCATCGAACGTCTTGTCCGCGAACGGCAGCGTTCCCGAGAACGCCTGCGCGAACCCCGCACGCACCTTTGTCTTCTCGGCTTTCGCGCCCTTGCGCGTCTTCGCCTGCGCCGCCTGCGCCATCGCGAACGCGTTGTCGACGCCGATCACCGTCGCACCCGCGAGAGCAAGCGGCGCCGACACGCGGCCGAGACCACACGCCAGGTCGAGCACGCGCATGCCGCGCTTCGGCGCGAGCGACGTCACGAGCGTCATCGTCTCCCACACGTGGTACGCGGCGTTGACGTAAGGAGCCTCGCCCGCGGAGAGCACGATCTTGAACTCGTCGCGGAGTCGACGCCGCTCCTCGCCCCAGTAGTGCTCGGCGGAGGCGCGATCGTAGTCGGCGCGCGCGGAAGATTTCGTGCGCTTCACGGCGGTGCGGCGTGCGGGCATGCATGGCTCCAATTTCGAGGGGAGAGCGAGCGCGATCAAGCCTCGCAGGCTAATCGTGCGCGCGCGAAAGCGTCAAGCGCGCGCGGACGCTGCACGGATGTGCATTGTGCCGTCGACCGGCGCGCAAAAAAAAAGCGGCACAACACACTACGGGGACAAAAACAATATTGACGGAGGTGGAGCGTGAGCAGATAGTCCGCGCCGGTGGAGTAGAGTGGGTTGAAGTGGTGCGGAATGGCGGGCTCTTTCAGAAACGTTTCCGCCGACCACTTCCTCCTGAAACGGCGTCTCAAAACCCGGATCGAGACCATGTCGCAATTCCTCGGCAGCGAGATCTCCATTCTCGACGCGAAGGGCCGCCTGAACATCCCGGCCCGCATGCGGCGGAATCTTGCGCCCGAGGCGAACGACACGTTCGTCATCGTCCGTGGCTTCGATCCCTGCGTCAACATGTATCCCCTCGACGAGTGGCAGCGCTTCCACGGCGAGCTGCGCGAACTCAAGCGCGGCGACGACGACGCGCGCATGTTCGTGCAGGCGCTCCTCGAGTCCGCCCACGAGGCGACGATTGACGGTCAGGGCCGCATCAGCCTGACCACCCGCCTGATCGAAGTCGCGGGCATCTCGAAGGAAGCCAAGGTCGTCGGATCGCTGGATCACATCGAGATCTGGCATCCCAAGCGGTGGGAAGAACGGCAACGTGGCTTCGACACCGTGAAGCTCAACGATCTCGCCCGGAAATTGTTGACGTGACGCGCGCACCCCACCCCGCGCCGGTCGTGACGCCCATGGAGGTCCCGGGCGTCCGACCCCCCTCGCTCACGACGCTGCGGAGTGTCGTGGCAGGGGTCCGCGGGGGAGGGGGGAGCGCGGTCCCGACCTGGTTGCGATGCGCCGTCCTCGTGAGCCCGGGCGCGCTCCAGGCCGAGGCGACCTCCCGGCTCGCTGCCGGAGGTCGCCGTTGACGTG
>JBKJOC010000292.1:0-5180 GCA_046595725.1 Candidatus Eiseniibacteriota bacterium | reverse complement strand
CACCGTCCGGCTCCGAAGCGTCCTTGGCGCGGCCGGAGCGCAGGAGCGGCAAGGCGGCCGCGGGCGCATGCTGGGTGCTCGAATGGTCGGCCCCGATGGACTGGCTCAGGTCGCCGGTGCGGCCCCCGAGGGCTTGCGTCAGGATCTGGAAGATTTCGGACATGTCGACTCCTGGTGGATGGGCGTGAAAGGAATCCGGAGCGTAGTCCCGGCTGCTCCCCGCGACCAGAACCATCGGCACGGCGGGCCCGAATGCACATGCAATCGTGGCGCAGGTGCCGGCGGGAGCGTAGGCTTTCCCATGATGCGCGCGCTCGCGCCGCCCTGCGATTAGCTGCGGCGACCTGCGCGTCAATTGGTTGCGCTGCTGCCCCTGGTCCGAAACTCCGGAGGTTCCATGGTCCCTGCCCGTTGTCTTCACCTGAGCGCCGTCATCCTCGCAATTGCCCTGAGCGCGCTCCCCGCAAGAGCGCAGGACGGCAATCCGCCGCCTGCGGCGCCGCCGCCCGACTCGACCGTCGTTCCCGATCTGCCCGTGACCCCGCCCCCCGCGGCCCGGCGATCGAAGCCGGTGCCGCCGCTGCCGGCCGAGTACGACACTTCGCTCACGCTGCCGCTCCTGGTCGACATCCGTCCGCGCGCCGAGATCAACCTCGACCTGACGCGCTCGGCGGAACTCAAGGCCGCGGCGCTTGAGCGGCTGTCGGTCGAGCGCGCCTACGAAGTGCGGCGCAAGTCGCAGGTCGAGATCAAGAAGACCGAGGTCTTGAGCATGAAGATCCGGATCGACCTGGCGAAGAAGGAAAAGCGCGCCGCCGACCAGAAGGCGCTCGAGGCCGAGCGACGCAGGCTCGAGTCGCAGCAGCGCTACCTCGATCGGTTGCGCGAGATGCACGGCGCCCAGGCGGCGGTGCAGCAGGCGCTCGCCGATTTTGCGCAGTCGCGCAGTGATGCCGCCCGGCTGGAACTGAAGCTGCATGACCTGGGGGACCTGTCGAACGCGGGAACGCGGGCTGCCGTCGAGTCGCGCAACGCGCAGGCGCGGGTGCTTTCCGCGATCAAGAATCGCGCGGACAAGAACTCCTCGCTGGCCTCGGCCGAACGATCGGCCGCCGACAAGAGCAAGGCCGTGCTCGATGCCTGGGTGGAGATGACCAGGTAGCTAGCGGGCTGCGACGAACCGGATCGCGACCGAATTCATGCAATAGCGCAAGCCGGTGGGTTTGGGGCCGTCGCTGAAGACGTGGCCCAGGTGGCCGCCACAGCGCGCGCACTCGACCTCCTCGTACCGCATCCCCAGGCTGGACTCGGGGACCAGCCGGACGTTGCCGCTCGCGATCGGCTGCCAGAAGCTGGGCCAGCCGGTGCCTGAGTCGTACTTGGTCTTGGAGGAGAACAGGGGCAGCGCGCAGCCGGCGCACGTGAAGCTGCCGCGGCGGTGCTCGTTCAGGAGCTTGCCACTGAACGGGCGCTCGGTGCCCTCGGTGCGGAGGACGCGGTACTCCTCCGGAGTGAGGAGCCGGCGCCACTCGGCGTCGCTGTGGACGACCGGGACCAGCTTCGCCGCTGGCGCGGAGACGCCCGCACCGGCGTAGAGGATCGAACTCACCAGCACCACCAAGACCGCGCTTCGCATAAGTTCCCCCTTGTTCCCCCATTGGCACCAACCACGGATTGTCCGCCCTGCTGCCCCATGCTACGAGCGCTGATTGCCTGTGGGATGGCGCCGGGGGTCAGGACCGTGTCAAGATGCGGCACAGGCGGCCCTCCGGGGCGCCGGGAGGGCGCATGCAGCGACCGGTTTTGGTCTACCACTTCGAGCCGGAATTCTCGATCGGGGCGCACGTCTTCCAGATCGAGAAGTACGCTCTTGCGCGCGAGCGCCTCCTGGCCGAGGGAGACACCTCGCCCGCGGACTGGCGGGCGGCGCCGCTGGCGACCCGCGAGCAACTCGCCCTCGTCCACACGTCCGCCTACCTCGACGACTTCTTCGCCTGCCGCCAGACGCCGCGGACGGCCGCATCGGAGATGCCCCTCACGCCGGAGCTCGCACGCGGCTTCACCCGCATGGCCGGCGGGACGATTCTGGCCGCGCGCGAGGCGCTTGAACGCGGCATCGCAGTCAACGTGGGCGGCGGCTTCCATCACGCATTTGCGGACCACGCCGAGGGGTTCTGCTTCCTCAACGATCTCGCGATCGCGCTCAAAGTCCTCCTTGACGAGCACCGGATCGCGCGCGCCGCTGTGATCGATCTCGATCTCCACCAGGGCAACGGCACGGCGAAGATCTTCCAGGACGACGAGTGCGTCTTCACGTTCTCGATGCACCAGGAGCGGCTCTACCCGGTCAAGGAGCAGGGAGATCTCGACCTCGGGCTCGACGAGCGGATCGGGGATGAGGCCTACCTGGCGTTGCTCGCCGGTGCGTTGCCGCGGGTGTTTGACCGCGCACGCCCGGACCTTGTGCTCTACCAGGCCGGCGCCGATCCCTACGAGCACGACGTCCTGGGCGATCTGGGAATCACCCGGGAGGGGCTGGCCGAGCGCGATCGCCGGGTGCTCGCGGCCTGCGCCGAGCGCGGCGTACCGTGTGCCATCACCTTCGGCGGCGGCTATGCGGCGAATCCGGCCGACACGGTCGAGATCCACGTCGGAACCTGCCGCGCCGCGCTCGCCCTGGCCGTTCCCGCGGGCTGAACTCGACGCGCGGGCCGCGAGGTTCTACACTGCGCCGATCCACGCTTTTCCCCATCACCCCGGGAGGTTCCATGCGCTCCGCACAGTGGCTGGTTGTCCTCGCCCTATTCGCCGCGGTCCCCGCGCGCGCCGCCGATCCCGTTGCACCCGCGCGCGGCCCGCGCGCCTCGCTTGCCGCGTCCGTGACCGATGCCCGCGACAAGATGATCGACCTCGCGCGCGAGACGCCGGACGCGAAGTACGCATGGCGCCCGGGCAAGGGCGTGCGCTCCACCGGGGAGGTGTTCCTGCACGCCGCGCAGGCCAACTACTGGCTGCCGACATTGCTCGGGACCAAGGTCCCCGAGGGCATCGAGCTCAAGGACATGGATACCAAAGCACAGGACAAGGCGCAGACGATCATGCTGCTCGAGAACTCGTTCGCCCACGCGCTGTCGGCGATCGCCTCGACGCCCGATGCTGCGCTCGCCGACTCGATCCAGGTGTTCGGCAAGCCCGGGTCGCGCATGGACGTGCTGATGATTCTCGCGACCCATAACCACGAGCACCTCGGGCAGTCGATCGCCTATGCGCGCTCGAATGCCATCGTGCCGCCGTGGACGGCGCGCGAGGAGGCGGCGGCAGCGAAGGCCCGCGCCAAGGCAAAATAAGTCTTGGCCCGCGCGTTCGGCCATCCCATGCGCCCGGAGTGGGCGCTCGATCCCGGGATTCTCTACCTGAACCACGGCACGGTGGGGGCTCCGCCGCGGCGGGCGCTCGAGGCGCAGCAGAAGATCCGGGACGAAATCGAGCACCAGCCTTCGGACTACCTGCTGCGCCGGCTGTCGGGCATCGCGGTCGGCGTGCCGCGGTCCGAGCGCCCTCTGCTGCGGGTCGCGGCCGACACGGTCGCCAAATTCCTGGGCGCGCGCGGCGAGGACCTGGTGTTCGTCGACAACGCGACCGGCGGCGCCAATGCCGTGCTGCGGTCACTCTCGTTCGGACCGGGTGACGAAATCCTGGTCACCGACGAGATCTATGGTGGCATCGCGCGCGCTGCGGAGTACGTGGCGCGGCGTGCCGGCGCGACTGTGCGCGGCGTCGAGCTGCCGCGCTTCGCGGGCGATCCGCAGGAATTCGTCGACACGATCGGCGCGGCGATCACGCCGCGGACAAAGCTTGCGATCATCGAGCACGTCGCGGTCCACAGCGCGGTCATCCTGCCCCTTGGGGCGATCGCGGCTCGCTGCCATGCTGCGGGCGTGCCGGTGCTGGCCGATGGCGCGCACGCGCCGGGGGCGATTGCGTTTGACCTCCCGTCCCTGGGGGTCGACTGGTATACCGCGAACCTCCACAAGTGGGCGTGGTCGCCGCGCAGTGTCGGAATCCTGTGGGCGCCGCCCGAACGCCAGGTGGACCTGCACCCGCCCGTAATCTCCTGGGGACTCGACCAGGGTTTCGCATCGGAGTTCGACTGGGTGGGGACCCGCGATCCGTCCCCCGCCCTCGCCGCGCCGGCCGGTCTGGCGTTCATGGAGGAACTCGGGCTCGACGCTGTGCGCGGCTACAATCACCAACTGGCCTGGACGGCGGCGACGCGCTTGAGCGAGCGCCTGGGCACGGCGCTCGCGATGACGGAGCCGTTCGTCGGCACCATGGCGGCGGTGGCGCTTCCGGCGAGCTTCGGCGCGACCGCGGAGGACGCAGCGCGCCTGCGCGACCGTCTCCTGTTCGAAGAGCGGATCGAACTCCAGGTTCACGCCGCGCGCGGCCGCATCCAGGTGCGTGTCTCGGCGCAGATCTACAACGAGGAGAGCGACCTCGATTGCCTCATGACCGCGCTGGAGCAGCTTGCTCCACGCCTTGGAACATTCTAGAACTTTCTCGATCTGGTGGTGATTCTCGAACCGCGTTCTCCGCTCGCCCCCTGCATTCTTCGCTATTTGGCGCAATTTTGCGCTGTTTGCAAGTGGCATGGATCGTGCTCAACCTACCAGCAACACAGCCCGGTGAAGTCCGCGAACGCGAACTTCCGAAACGCAGGTCAGGCAGAGCGTCGTTCGATTGACGATGGACCGAAGTCCAGGGTGGATGCGAGTCCTACCCTGGTGGGGGCGGTCCTGAACTCTGGACTGTAGCCGGGCGTTGTCTTTCTTCAAAACAAGGGGGTCCGACGTGGACATGTCAGTGCTCATCCAGGTGTGCGTGGTGATTGCGACGCTCGCCCTGGTGGCAACCGCCATCGCGGTGATCGGTTCCCTCGCGCAACTCAAGAAGACCGCCGAGCAACTCGAGCGCACGACCGCGAGCCTCGACACGGCGATTCCGACGGTTCTCAAGACCGTTGCCGAAGCCCGCGTCGCGATCGAGTCGCTCCAGCGCGTCGGCGCCCACCTCGATCACATCGGCAGCAACGTCGAAGAGGTGGGCAACAAGGCGGCAAAGCTTTCCAACCTGGTTTTGAACCAGGTCCTCGCGCCCGTGACTCGCGTCGCGGCGCTCGT
>JBKJOC010000235.1:0-2506 GCA_046595725.1 Candidatus Eiseniibacteriota bacterium | reverse complement strand
GGACGTCGCACGCCGCATCGAGGGCGGCGACCTCGGGGCCCGCGCCTCGGAGGAGGGCCACGACGAGATCACGGAAGTGGCGCGCATGGTCAACCGCACCGCGCAGGCACTGCACTCGACGCTCGGGCGGGTCGAGCACGAACGCGACCTGCGCGAGGAGATGCTCGCGGCGATGACCGACGGCGTGGTGCTGCTTGATCCCCAGGGCGTGATCGTCCACCGCAACACCGCCCTGCCCAAGACCCTGGGACGGATCGACGGCGGCCGCCCGGGAGAGAACTTCGCCGCCTGGTGCCGGGTGCCCGAACTCGAGCGCTTCCTCGCGGACGCCCGCGCCAGCCGGCAACCGTTACGGCGCGAGATCCGCCTGCGCGGCGCGGCCGACCGCACGGTCGACGCCATCGCCACCCGCATGGCCGACGGCTCGACCTTGATCGTGATCCGCGACCTGACGCCCCTCAAGCGCCTCGAGCGCGTGCGCCAGGACTTCGTCGCCAACGTCTCGCACGAGCTCAAGACGCCGCTGACTTCCATCCTCGGCTACGCGGAGACCCTGCTCGACGGCGGCCTCGACGAGCCGGACCGCCGCCGCGGCTTCGTCGAGACGATCCGTGAACAGGCGGCGCGCCTGACCGCCATCGTCGAGGACCTGCTCCGGCTCTCGGAACTCGAGCGGCCCGACGCTGCGCTCGCGCTCGCGCCGGTCGACATTGCGCAGCTGGCACGCAGCGTCACCGCCGCGCTGGGCCCGCGCGCACTCAAGGACGGCCTGACGCTCCACTGCGAGTCCACGCCGGGGGAGCTGGTCGTGCTGGGCGAACGGGCGCGACTCGAGCAGCTGCTGTTCAACCTGGTCGACAACGCCCTCAAATACACGCGGCGGGGCGGAGTCGCCGTGCACGTGTTCCGCGACGGGGTCGTGGCCGAGCTGCTGGTCGAGGACTCCGGCCCCGGCATTCCGGGCGACGCCCTCAAGCGGATCTTCGAGCGCTTCTACCGCGTCGACGACGCGCGCTCGAGCGAGATCCCCGGCACAGGCCTCGGGCTGTCGATCGTGCGCCACATCGTCGAGTTGCACCACGGCCAGGTCGAGGCGGCAAACCGGCCCGAAGGCGGCGCCCGCTTCTCGGTTCGTCTGCCGCTGGCCGGTTGAGCGCGCCCGCGTGTTACCGTGCACTTCCTTTGCGCAAGCTTCCCCTTACCAGGCGCCCTATAGCGGTCTCCGATCGACCGGCGGGCGCCGGCGAGTCCCATGAAGGAGGTTTAGGTGAACCGATCGCAGTGGACGATTCTGCTGATGCTGGCCGCCGTGCCCGCAAGCGCGGCCCCTGTCGCCGACTCCCTCTCCGCCGCCGATTCACTTGCCCGGGCCGAGACCCGGTCGCCCCGCGTCAACGGCTACGTCCAGATCCGCGAAACCCTGAGGAGCCGCGTCGCGACCACGACGCTCAATCGCGTCCGGCTCGGCGTGGACGGCCCGCTGCCGAAGCGCTTCACCTACAAGCTGCAGATCGAAGGCCAGTCTGCGGTCACGGGATCGAACACGGCGGCAGTGGTGCTGCGCGAGGCCTCTGTGCGTTGGTTGCCCGCGCCCTTCGCGATCACGGCCGGGCAGCTCGAGACCCCGTACAGCCGCGAGTGGGTGGTGTCGAGCTCCGAGCTCGAGACGCCCGACCGCTCGATCGTGAGCGAGGCGCTGGCGCCGCGCGTCGACATCGGTGTCATGGGCGCGTGGTCGAAGGGCCGGCGGCTCACGCTCCTGGCGGGCGCGTTCAATGGCGAGGGCGCGAATGCGATCGCCAATCGCGACTCGACGACACTCCTGCTCGCGCGGGTTTCGGGCCAGCCCCTGACGGGACTCACGCTCGCGGCTTCGGCCGCGATCTCGGCGCGGGACAGCACGCGCTATGCCTTCACGGCCGGAGTCGAGCGCGGGCGGTTCGCGCTGTGGGGAGAGTTCCTGGGCCAGAAGCACCGCGGCGTCGACTCGCGCGACGAGGGCTGGTACGCGCTGCTTTTGGTCAAGGCGCTCCCCGGCCTGCGCCTGGTCGCGCGGCAGGAGGAACTGCACCGCCCGCTCGTCAACGGCGAGCGCGCGCGCGAGCGGGGCACGACGCTCGGCATCCTGGCGGATCTGCCCGGCGACCGCATCCGCATCCTGGCCGACTACGTTCGGCGGACGGCCGGCTTCGACGACGATGGGAATGCCGCCGTGCTCGCCCAACTGCAGTACCGCTTCTTCTAGCCATCCCGCCGGGCGGCGTTACACGTTTGTTACATCCCGGCAACGGATCGGCAAATCATGGCCTTGAAGGTGAAGTCATGAACTCGATCCCACGCAGCTCCCGCGCTCGGCCCTCGACGGGTCGCTTGATCGCCCTGGCCGCCCTGTTCCTCCTGCCCCTGTTCGTCCTGGGGTGTGCAACCCGGAAAGCCGAAGACCGCCGGGTCAGCGTCAAGGGTTCCGACACGATGGTGATCCTCGGCTCCAAGTGGGCCGAGATCT
>JBKJOC010000219.1:0-3100 GCA_046595725.1 Candidatus Eiseniibacteriota bacterium | reverse complement strand
CCGCGGCCCCGAAGTGCCCGAGCGCGAATGCCGCGGCGCGCCGCGCGTGCGGATCCCTGTCCTCGAGCAGGGCGCTCTCGAGCGCCTTGCGCGCGGCTCCCGCGGCGCCGCCCTTCTGCGCGCCCGCCTTCGCGCCGAACGCCTGGGCGAGCGCGATCGCCGCCGCCATGCGTACCTGGGGCGAGCGATCGCCCGAAAGGGCCGCCGTCAGCGCGCGCTGGACCGCGGGCGTCGCGCCGGCAGTGAGCGCGCGCGCGGCCCGCATGCGCTCGGCGAATTGCGGCGCCTTCTGGAGCGCACGCTGCCAGCTTGCGGGCGCCTGCTTGAGCGTCAGCCGCTTGAGCAGCCGGAACCGGGGATCGATCGCCACGCGCAGCGCCCGCCCGGATGCGGGAAGGCGGAAGCTCTGGCGCCGATCGGTCACGTGGACCACATGGCGCCGGGTCCCGCGCACGCCCTCGATGTCGACCTCGACCCGGAAGCGGAACACGGGCGTGGTTTCGAGGCCGCGCTCCGAGGTGTCCTGCTCCTGCCGCACCTCGAGCACGATCCCGCCCTTGTCCGCGCGCCAGGAAACGGCCAACTCCGGATAACCGGCACGGAAGACCCACTGGTCGAAGAACCAGTTGAGATCCCGGCCGCTCGCGTCCTCGAGCGCGCGGCGGAACTCGTGCGTGTCGGCGAACCTGTGGGCATGGCGCTCCAGGTGGAGGCGCGCGCCGCGGAAGAACGCCTCGTCGCCCAGCTCGTCGCGCAGCATGGTCAGGACCAGCGAACCCTTCTCATAGGCGTGGCGATCGAACAGGTCCATCGCGATGCCGTAGCGATCGGTGACGATCGGCCTTCGATACTGCGCGAGGTCCTGGGCGACGTACTGCGAGTACTTCTGGATGCGGTCCCATGTCGCCGCGTCCTCACCGTGGGCAATCTCGTCGTACAGGTTCTCGCAGAACGTCGCCCACGCTTCGTTGAGCCAGTTGTGGTGCCAGCCCCGGCAGGTCACGAGGTCGCCCCACCACTGGTGGGCCAGCTCGTGCGAAACCAGTCCTTCATACGACACGTCCAGCGCGGCGCGCTCGTCGAGCAGCGCCTTCTCGGTGAGCGTGGTGGCGCCCGTGTTCTCCATCCCCCCCCAGGTGTATTCGCTCACCACCACCTGGCTGTACTCGCGCCACGGGTAGGGACCGAACAGCCCCGTGAACACGCGCATCATGTCACCCGTGCGCCCGTAGAGCCGTTTGGCGGCGCGCGCCTGGCCCTCGAAGGCGTAGAAGCGTAGCGGCACGCCCTCGCTCTTGCCGCGCGTCTCGACGTAGGGCGCCACCACCAGCGACACCAGGTACGCCGGCTGCGGGCGGTCGTGCTGCCAGTGCCACCGCGTCTTCAGGCCGTCGGCGCTGCGCGCCTTCGCGACCAGTCTGCCGTTCGCCACCGTGCGCAGTGCGGAGTCCGCGGTGACGCGAATCTCGCTCGTGAACTTGTCGTTGGGATGGTCGTGGACCGGGAACCAGAACGCGCTGTCCTCGGCCTGGCCCTGGGACCACGCCTGCGCGCGCCGCGCGGGATAGGCGCGGTCGGGGCGCACGAACCAGAAGCCGGTGCGCGGCTGCGCGGCATAGTCGATCGCGATGGTGACGGTCTCATCCGGCACATAGGCGCGATCCAGCCGCACCACCAGGCGCCCGGCGTCGTGGCGCAGGCGCAAGCGCTTTCCCGCGCGGCCGCTTTTGACCAGGCGCGCGCCCTTGATCCTGAGCTCGCGCGCGTCGAGCTCGATCTCGGCCAGCTCCGGCACGAGCGGGCGCAGGGTCAGCGTCGCGCTGCCGGCAATCAGGGCCCGCGCCACGTCGACATCGAGATCGAGCGCCACATGCTCGGTGTGGAACGCGCGATCGCGCACCGGCCGCTGCGGGCCGCCGAACGAATCGGCGCGCCGGGCGGGCGGGGGCTCGTAGGGATTGACGTCGAGGCCGCGGCGCGGGCTCAGGTAGATCGGATGGAACAACGCGTCGGGACTGCGATGGGCCACTCGATCCTCCAGGAGCGGAACGGTCAGAAGCGGGCGCCCACGGAGAGCTGGTGCTGGGCGCCCAGGGCGCCGTCCGTGTCGGAACGGAAGGCGTAATCGAGGCGGAACCCCTGCAGGATGAAGCCGGCCCCGGCGGACGGGATGATGCGCGGCGCGGCGCCCAGCATCTCGCGCGCGACGCCGGCGCGCAGGTCGAACAGGTCCGGCACGACGTGAACCTCGACGCCGCCGGCGAACGCGCTCGTCCGGTTGCGCTGGAACACATAGTCGACTTCGGCGGCCCAGCGCGTGCGGTGGGTCGAAGCCAGGCCGACCGTCAGCTCGGCCGAACGATCTTCGTCGTCTCCACCCTCAAAGGTGGCGCGGCCGAACGCATTGCGGATCGCGACCGCAGCCGCCAGGTGATCCGACAGCTCGAGCGATCCGCCCAGATCGACGCCAAAGGCGCGGGCCGAGAGATCGCCCAGGTCCGAACTCGCGCGCTCGATCCGCACGGCGGCGCCGAGGCCGAGGATGCTCATCGGCGCGAACGCGCCCCCGAGCGAAATCGCGGCTTCGCGGTATCCCGAGCCTTCGATCAGCGTGAGGCTGGTCACGTCGAGCGCCAGGCCCACGGCGCTGCGATGCGCCTGCGTCGTCTGGTACGGCTCGCTCAGGTCGCGTCCGAGCGGCCACGCCATCCCGAACCTGCCGCGCCAGAGCTCGACCGCCGGAGCGATGCGGTCGTACTGGGCGGAGGCGCTGCGCTTGGCGAACACCAGCCGCGCCGGGTTCGTTCCCATTGCATGGTCGTCGTCCGGCAACACGACGGAATGTCCCCCCAACGCAGCGGACCGAGGCCCGCCTCCCGGGCGCTCGAACGCCGTCGTCGGCGCCGCGCCAGCCGGATCCCGGATGAGTGCGACCGCGAGCAGCGCGGCCGCGAGCGGGAGCAGGCGGCGGCCGATCACTTGACCACCACGATCGCGGCCTTCTGCTCGGTGCCGGTGCCGTCGGGGTAGGTGACGCGCAGGCGGGCGAGATACGGCCCGTCGCCGACGAAGCGGCCGAACGTGTCCTTCAGGTCCCACA
>JBKJOC010000092.1:0-3837 GCA_046595725.1 Candidatus Eiseniibacteriota bacterium | reverse complement strand
GGCCTTCTTGCGGGCGCGGGCCTTGTCCTTGATCTTGGTCTGCTTGAGCTTGGCCTTCTTGCGACGCAGGCGGTGCTTGTACGCGGTCATTCTCGGCTCCGGAAGGGGTCAAAAGGGGGCGCCGCCCGGTCGGACGGCGCGCACGGGCGGATCGTACGCGGAGCGGCCGGGTTCGCCAAGCGCGAATTGACCACCCTCCTCGCGCTCGCCATACTCCGCGCGTGAGCCGCCCCGCGCCTCGTCCCATCCTGCTCCCCCTGGTCCTTGTCCTGACGGCCGCCTGGCTGCTCCTCGCGCCCCTTCCTGCGTCGGCTCAGGTGGAGCTGGGAGCTCCGCGCCCGAATCTCGACGACCTTTCGTGGCTCAAGTCCGAGGCCGAGGCCCGGAAGAATGATCCGAAAGCCTGGGGCGCTTACGGTCTTGCCCTCATGGCGCGAGATCGCCTCGAGGAGCGCCTCAAGGCCAGCAAGGCGCTCAAGCACGCGCTCGCGCTCGCGCCGGATGACGTCGACCTGAGGCTCGCGCTGGCCGACCTCTACTACCGGCAGGGATACTTCACGCTGTCGCGGCGGCAACTCCTGGCCGCGCTCAAGACCGACCAGAACGTCGCGCCGGCTTATGTCCGCCTGGGGCGGCTGGCGTTTCGCGATTGGCTCAAGTTCCAGCGCCGGGGCTCGCTCGAGGCGGCACGCCGGTTCTGGCAGGACGCGGCGCGCCGCTCGCCGGCCGATTCCGACCCGTGGCTCGGGCTCGGCGTCCTGGCCCTGCTCGATCGCGATCCCCGCGGCGCGCTGGCGGCGGGGCGGCAGGTGCTCGCGGGCCCGCGTGCGGTCGCGCGCCAGGCCGAGGGCGAGGCGCTGCTCCTGGTCGGCGCGGGCGCGTATGGCATCGGCCTGGCCGCGGTCGCAGACTCCGCCTACGCCGCCGCGCTGTCGCGCCTCGGCGGGCCGGCGCGCGTGTTCCTGAGCGATATCGCGCCGGCGGCGAGCGACCAGGACACCGCGGCGTTCAACGCCATCCACGACTCGGGCGAGCAGGCAAAATATCTCGACCGCTTCTGGAGGAGCCGCGACCCCGACCTGACGACGCCCTACAACGAAGTGCGGCTCGAGTTCCTGAGCCGGGGCACGATGGCGTACTTCCTCTACTTCGACGCGCGGCGCAGGGCGTGGGACGAGCGCGGGTGGTACCTCGTGCGCTACGGCCTGCCCGACTCCGTCGACTACAACCCGCCACCGATCGAAGGCGAGTACGGCGGGCTGGGCGCCTCGAACACGAATCGCCTGATCTGGCACTACAAGGCGCTCGGATTTCATGTCTATCTCGAGGATCGCTACCTGAACGAGTTCTACGATGTCCCGATCTCGACCACGCAGGCGGTCGACTTCGTCCCCAAGCCCGAGACGCTCGCCCTGCGCGAGAAGGAGGGGCTGGTTGCGCGCGCGGGGCGCGGCACGTTCCGCACCGTGATGGCCGGGCAGTCGCGCCTGTTCGGCGCCGCGCGGCTCGGACAGTTCCGCCGCGTCGAGGGCTTCGACCCGCGCGCCTCGGCGGCGCCGGCGAGCTCGTCCTTTGGGGCCGCGGCCGCGAGCCGCGTCGAAGCCTGGCTCGCCGTGACGGGCCGCGACGCGCCGCGCGACCTGAGCGGCGACGCGGTGGTGTTCCTTGATTCCACGTTTGTGGAGGTCGCGCGTTCCCACAGCGCGGTCCCGGCGCTCTGCATGAGCGACACAGTCGGGGTCCTCCAGTTCAACTTCGACCTGCCGCCCGGAAAGTATGTCGTCGGACTTTCGGCACGCGATTCGACCCGCGAGGCGGCGGGCTCGTGGCGGCTGCCGGTGACGGTGACCGCGCCCCAGCCGGGACGGCTCGAGGTCTCGGACCTGGAACTCGCCTGCGGCATCGACGCGGGGCGGCGCTCCACGCCGTTCACCAAGACCGACTACGCGGTCTACCCGAACCCGCTCGCGCGCGCGCCCAGGGACCAGCCGTTCGGGTTCTACTTCGAGATCTACAACCTGGTGTCGGACGAGGCGGGCAAGGGACAGGTCTCGATCGAGTACCAGATCCAGTCCGTCCGCAAGGATCGCCGGCCGTTCTTCCTCAAGGTGGTCAATCCGCGCCGGAGCGATCCGGTGGTCAACGTGGCGCGGGTGGACGAGGTCGCCGGGCGCGCGCGCTTCCAGTACGTGAGCGCGAACCTCTCCAGGCAGACTCCGGGGCCGTACCGGATCGACATCACGGTGACCGACCTGGCGAACGACGTGGTGGTGAAGCGGTCGATGGAGTTCGAACTCGTCAATTGATCGGTCAGGCGCGATCGAGCCGCTTGATCCCGCCCAGGATGGCGAGCAATTGAGGATGCAACTCCGCGTTCGACGCTGCCACCTCGAATCCGTCCGCGGGCATCGCCCCGCCCACGAAGTCGGTGACGCGCCCGCCCGCCTCTTCGACCAGCAGCGCGCCTGAGGCCACGTCCCAGGCGTGGAGCTTGACCTCCCAGAAGAGATCGAATCGCCCGCACGCCAGGTAGGCGAGGTTGAGCGCCGCCGAGCCATCGCGCCTGATCCCCTGGACGCGCGAGAGAAAGGGCTCGAAGAAGCGCAGCGTCTCCTCGGGCTTTTCGTGCACGTCGTAGGCGAAGCCGGTGGCGGCGAGCGCGCGCTCCATGCGGGTCTCGCGCGAGACCGCGATCGGGACGCCGTTGAGCCGGGCGCCCGCGCCGCGCAGGGCGCTGAAGCATTCGTCGCGCAGGGGGTCATAGACCACGCCGAGCGCGCGTTCCCCCCGGACCTCGAGCGCGATCGAGACCGCAAAGAAGGGGTAGGCGTGCGCGAAGTTGGTGGTGCCGTCGAGCGGGTCGACCACCCAGCGGAACTCGGGCACCTGCTCGGCCGGAAGCGACGCGCCCGATTCCTCGCCCAGCCAGGCGTGCCCCGGAAAGCGGCGCGCGAGCTCGGCGCGCACGAAGGCCTCGCTCAAGCGATCGAACTCGGTGACGAGGTCGATGCCGCCCTTGTAGTCGATCGCGCCCGGCCGGCCGTAGCCGGCGCGCAGGATCCTGCCGGCGCCGCGGGCCACGTCGATCGCGTCCTCGAGCCACTGCGTGGGAACGAGGCCGCTCATCCGAGGCTGCCGTGGGCGCGCGAAGGGCAGATCGTGTTGTAGGCACAGAAGCGGCAATCGTTCCAGTCGGGCCTGGCGGCGAAGTTGCGGTCGCGAATGCCGCGGGCGGCCGATGCGATGCTCTCTTTGGCCTGGGCGATCGTCTTGTCGGTCACCTCGGCGCGGCCGACCAGGCCCGACTCGATGAAGTGCAACTCGACCGCGGCCGGGCGCGTCCGCGCGTCGCTTACCTCCTGCCAGGCCAGCGCGTAGATCTTGAGCTGGAGACTTTCCTTCGCGCGCTGGTCGGCCTTGTCGGCTTCGTCGATGCCGCTCGACTTGAAGTCGACGATCACGGGGCCCACGCCCGGACGAATGTCGACGCGGTCGAAGCGCCCGCGCATCAAATTTGCGCCCTCCTTGAAGTGGAACGCGCCCTCGATCACCGCCGGGGAAGAGGGATGGGCCTGCTCGCGCTCGTACCATGCGCGGATCGCGGCGCGTCCCTGTTCCATGCGCTGAAGCTCGTGCTCGCGCGTGATGAAGCCCTCGCCGGTCCACGACTCCTCGAACACACGGACCATGCGGTCGGCATCGACCGGCCAGCCTTCGCGCGCGTGCACATAGTAGTCGCGGATCGCGTTGTGGAGCGCGAGCCCGTAGCCCACCGAGTGGTGCGGCAGGAGCTGCACCTTGAGGACGTGGGCGTACTTGTAGTGCTGCGGGCAGCGG
>JBKJOC010000334.1:0-2828 GCA_046595725.1 Candidatus Eiseniibacteriota bacterium | reverse complement strand
GATCAGCATCGAGCTCTTGACGCCCGTCTTGTTCCCCCAGACCAGCTCGCCGTTCGCGGTCGACTGCACGGTCTCGAAGATGCCGTCGCCGGTGACGTCGCCGACGGCCGGCGCGTCGGACACCGCGCCCGAGGCGTAGGTCTGCGGCCAGCCCGAGAGCGAGTCTGTCGCCTGGTTCCAGGCGTAGGTCTTGCTGGACGTGTAGTCGCTCCAGATCGCCTCGGGCAGGCCGTCACCATTCAAGTCGCCCAACACAGGCCGGGTCGTGAACGCCGACGGCGGCGAGAGCGCGGCCGGCCACTGCGGCCTCACCGCTGCGTGGTCGCGGGCATGGTGGCGCCGTGCGTGATCGGCGGTGCCGTCGAAGTTCGGCCACTCGACACCCTTCGGGCCCACCCCCGCGTTGCCGAGCGTGTAGGCATGGATGAGGCCATCGGACGTCACGACCGCGAGGTCGAGCCCGCCGTCTCCTTCCATGTCACCGATCGCCGGCCCGCCCTTGCCGGGGAGGCCGCTCAGAGTCCACTGCAGCGTGCCGTCGGCCTTGAGGCACGACACCTTGTCGCCGCCGTGGTTGAACACCAGTTCCGGCGTTCCACCCTCGCCCAGGTCCGCGGCCGCGATGCCGCCGCCGCTCGAGGAGCCGGGGTACTTCTTCGGGAACGAGCCGAACACCAGGCCGGCGTCGCCCTCCTTCAAGGTGATGCTGAGCGTGTCGCCCTTGAGGGTGCGCAACGCGATCTCGGGGATGAGGTCGCCCGTGACGTCGACCATGCACGGCGTGTCGACGATGCTGTCCGGGGCCGACGAAGCCAGCGCGACCGGATCGCCACCCATGCCGATGATCACGTCGGGGTCGAAACGGTAGAGCTGACCGCCGCGCCCGGGCAGGAAGAGCTCGTCGATGTCCGAGAGTCCGGTGACCGACCGCGGCCCGCTCACGGGCATCGCAGGGCCGAGCGGAACGCCCGGGTTGTACGAATAGGGCGCGTCGGGCGCGCCGCTCTTGAACCAGATGGCGGCGCCACCCGGGTTTGCCAGGTAGCCCACGCGCGGCTGGTTGTCGCCCGCGATGAACGTGAACGCGCCGCCGACCGCAGGGCCGGGACCGGTGACCGGGAAGCCGGCCACAAGGCCGCCGGTTGACGACACCGCATGCAGCTTGCCGTCGGTGGTCGCGACCACGACGCAAAGCGTGCCGCTGGTGTTGAGCTCGGCAAGGACCGGCCCGCCCCGCGGGGTGCCCGGAAGCTGCTTGGTGAAGAGGGGCGCGCCGAACCCGGTGTAGGCGCGGACCAGGCCGGTCTGCGTGAGGAGCACGACGTCGGGCATGCCGTTGAGATCAATGTCGCCGACGGCCGGAACGCCGCTCATGGGGACGCCGAACGCCTTGGGCCACCCGCCACCCGGCGTGCCGCTTGTCCCCACGACGTAGACCGTGCCGGAATTGTTGACCGCGAGGATCTCCGCCTTGCCGTCGAGGTCCAGGTCCACGAACTGCGGTGGCAATGTGAACGCGCCGCCGTTGGTCTGGATGGGAAAGCCGGGATCGGGCGCGGGGGTTGGAACCGCGTCGGTGCGCTCGGGGATCGAGGCCCACGCCGGGAGGGACGGCGCGAGCGCCATGCCGATGAGCAGCACAAACCCGAGACGGGCGGAACGCAGGGCAGTGGAAATCATGGAACTCCCGACAGGGTTGGCATGATGGTGATGGATCGAACGCAATACCGGGCGCGAGCCCGGGGGAAACCGTTGGCAATCGGACGCCGATAAGTCTAGCACGCCGCGGGCGTCGGCTTGAAGCGGGTTCCGCAGCAGCCCGCTAGGGGGCTTTGGCGTAGCGATTGAAGAAGCTTTCATCCTTCCAGCGCGGGCGCGTCGGGGCGTTGGCCACCAGGGCGGCCAGCCGGGTGGCAAAGCGGATCAGCTGCGGGGGGGCCCCTTCCTCGAACGGCTGGGCGAGATCGTCCGAGGGCTCGTGATAGCGGGTGCGGTTCCACGCGCGGAGCAGCGAATCCTCGGGCGATCCTGGCACCGCCGCCGCCGAGAACGCGAGGGCCGGCACGCCGGCGCGGATGAAGTTGAACTGGTCGCTTCGGATGAACAGGTTCCGCCGCGGCTCGGGATCGGGCAGGACGACAATGCCCGACTTTTGCGCCTCACCCTTCGCCATATCGCCGAGCGTCGACTCGTCGACCCCGTGGATCACCAGGTGCTTGAGCGGCACGATCGGCAGCACCATGTCGAGGTTGATGTTGGCGGCGATCCGCTTCAACGGAACGGTGGGCCGGATGGTGTAGTAGTACGACCCGAGCAGGCCTTTCTCCTCGCCGGTCACGATCACGAACAGCACGCTGCGCAGCGGCCGCCTCGCCCTGGGCGCGAGCGCCCGCGCAACCTCGATCAGCGCCGCGACCCCGGAGGCATTGTCCATCGCGCCGTTGAACACGGAGTCGCCCTCGACCGGCGCTCCCACGCCGAGGTGGTCGAGGTGACCTGAGAGCGCGACGTACTCGTCCGCAAGCCTGGGGTCCCGACCCGGCAGGCGCGCGATCACGTTGTGCGAAGTCACCACTTCGCGGTCGTAGCGCACCCTGGCGCGCACGCGCGCCGCCAGCGGGAACGTGGGCATGGCGGCGCTCGAGTCGGCCAGCGCCAGCAGGTCGCCAAGGCGATACCCGGAGTCCGCGAACCACTTGTCTGCCAGCTGAGCGTTCAGGTTGAGCAGCAGGCGTTGGCCCTGCCGCTCCTCGAGGGCGGGCTCGGCCAGGCTCATGCCGGGCTTGAAGCGTTGCGCCGCCGACTGCTCCCACGAGCCGCCTTCGAGG
>JBKJOC010000281.1:0-4502 GCA_046595725.1 Candidatus Eiseniibacteriota bacterium | reverse complement strand
CACGCGCGCCATCGCCCGGTTCCAGGACTCGGGCCCGCCCGACCACGGCGGCGGCGCGTCCCACGTCAGGTCGCCGGCGAACGTCAGCCGCCCGCGCCCGGTGTCGAGCGCGAGGTGGTCGATACGCCAGGCGTCGTCCGCGAACCGGCCGCGCGCGGCGAGGTGGCGCGCAGCGTATGCGCGATAATGGAGATCGTTGCCCTTGAGGTCGATCGTCCACGCGGCGTGGCGCGGCGGACCCTCGAGCCGCGCATGCCCGGTCAGGACGCCGCGCGCCTGGTACTGCGCGGCAACCGGGCCGAGCAAGGCCTCGAGGTCCAAGGTCTCCAGATCGAGCGCCAGGTTGCTCGGCGCGTGGTCGCCGCCCCAGCGCCCGGTCGCCGACAGCGCCCCCGCGCTCGAGACCACGCGTGCGCGGCGGATGGCGACCGTTCCCCCTCTCTCGAGCCGGAACTCGATCGGGCCGTCGTTGTCGAGCTGGATTCGCTCCCCCGCCGTCCACGCCAGGCGATCGACGCGGACGTCCCAGGCGTTGCCCTCGCGGGTGGCGTTGCCGCTGGCGGTGAGCGTCGACTCCGCGCGCTGCGCCCAGAAGCGCGTCACGTCGATCCGCCGGGGCGTCAACGCCGCGTCGGTGGACACCGTATCGGCGAGCAGCATTCCCGCGCGCGCCCGGTTCGTATCGAGCGAGACACGAAGCGCGTAGGCGGATCCCAGCATGCCGTCGAACGTCAGCCGCCCGCGCGCGACCTCAAGCCCGCCCTGCGCGACGTTCGTCAGCGTCGCACTCCCGCGCACGTCGGGCCGCGCGAGCGGACCGTTCAAGGCCGCTTCGAGCGCCTCGACCCGCCCCTCGGGCACGGTCCCGAGGCCGAGGCCCCGCCACCACGCCGCCGGCACGCGCCGGGCCTCGAGGCCGTTCACCCGCACGATGCCCTCGAGCCTTTTACCGCCGATCGTGCCGCGCGCGAACACCTGTGCCGCCGCGACGCGCACGCCGGCGTCGATCGTCTGCGTCCCGCGGGCGAGCGCCCAGGTTCCGCCCAGGCCGTCGAAGGGCAGCTCGCGCCAGTTGCCATGGGCGCGCGCGACCCGCGCGAACAGTCCCTGCCGGTTCCCCACCAGATCCAGGTCACCGCTCACCATCGCATGCTCGAGTTCGGGCATCGGCCACAGCTGGGGCAGCTCGGCGAGGTCGAGATGCTCGAGCGCTCCCTGTAGCCGCCATCGTCCTACCGCCGGCTCGTAGGTGAAGCCGCCCGCGTAGGACGTGCGCCGCCAGGTAACGAGCGCTTGGGAGAGCGTGAGGCGGCCCCGCACCCAACGGGCGTTGAAACGAGCGCGCCCGGGTTCGTCGCGCCACAGGACCTCGGCCTGCGCATCGTCGAGGCTGAGCGTGTCGGGCCGCACGCGCACGCGCGCCTCGCCGGCGATTCCCCCCGGAATGTCGAGCCCCGGCTGCCTTAGGAGTCGCGACAGGTCGTGCCACGTCCACTCGCCCGCCTTCACGCGACCCTCGAGGTCGAAGCGGGGCGCGATCGTCCCCGCGGCGGCAGCCTCGATCCAGCCGGCGCCCGTGCGCATCCTCAAGCGGTCGAGAGCCAGGCGGTCGTCGGCGATGCGCAGCGCGCCCTCGGCCTTCTCGATCGCGAGGCCCGGTCCGGGCAGGAACGCGTTGAAGCGCCCGAGCGCGAAATCCCAAGTCCGGCCCGCGCCGTGCATGCGGCCGGTGAGGTCGAGCGCGCGCGCGATGGTGTCCGTCGGCGCTCCCGCCCCGATCGTGCGCACGAGCGCGTTCTTGAGGCCGAGATCGATCGCCAACGGCGAAGGCTCGCGGCCACTCGGCGTGCGGGGCTTGAACTGCGGCAGGAGGTAGCCCTTCCTGCCGTTGCGCGTGAGCGTGATCACGGGGTCGACCAGCTCGATTCGCACGTCCCGGGGATTGCGCGACAGGAGGCCCCACCACGACGTGACCAGGCGGGCGCTCCGCGCCTCGAGGAACGGGTGACGCGTCCCGGAGGAATCGACGATCTCGATCACGGGCGAGGCCAGGTCCGCCCCGTGCTCGATCAGGAGCGAGCGCCGCGCGGAGAGCCTCAGGTTGGTCCCGCTGGCGAGCGCGCGGTTCGCCAGCGCAAACGTCAGGCGATGCCCGGCGGGTTGCCGCGACAGCCAGATCGCGCCGATCAAAGCGAGCGCGACCACGCACACGGTCAGGCCGGCGCCCCACACCGAGAGCACGCCGGCGTGACCGAGCGCGCGCCGTCCCCAGGGGGCGCGCGGCGGCGGCGGCAGGGAGTCCGGGCTCATGGCACGCCCCCGCCCATCAGAAGAGCTGCCCGATGCTGAAGTGCCAGCTGCCGCGATCGGGCTCGCGCCCCGCCACCACGTCCACTTCGTCGACATGGAGCCTGCGCCCGTAGTCGAGGCGCAGCGGGCCGATCGGGGTCCTGAGGCGTACGCCGCCGCCGACCGACCAGCGCATGTCCGAGGCCGCGTAGCTGCGGTCGATGCCGTGCGCATCGAACAGGCGCGACAACTTGACCTCGGACATGCGCCGCCAGACGTTGCCCGCGTCGACGAACACCGCGGCCGAGAGGATGCTCTTGAGCGGGAAGCGCCACTCGACGTTGGCGTTCAGCAGGAAGCGCCCGCCGGTCACGTCGTCGATGCCGTTCTCGTGGTAGCCGCGCACGCTCGAGCCGCCGCCGATGTAGTAGCGCTCGGTGTCGAGCATGCGATAGATCAGGCTGTCGCCCGTCGGGCCGGGCCCGATCCCGGCCATGTATCCGACGCGCAGCCGCGCCCCGAACGAACCGCTCGTTCCGTTCGGCACGTGGAATCCTTCCGAGCCGTCGAACTTGAGATAGCGCCCCCGCCCGCTGATCGATCCGGCGAGCTGGGCCCCGAGGTGGCTGAGCGAGCCCTTGCGCGGATCGAACGGGTCGTCCCGCAGGTCCTGGTCGAACGCAAGCGTCCAGCGGCGGATGTAACTCGGCAGGTCGCTTGCCGTCGAGTCTGTCGCGGCCTGCTCGACGATCCGCCGGCGCGGCCACGAATTGTCGAGCAGGAGCGAGATGCGCGACTTGGTGAACGTGAAGTCGCGCGACAGGCCAAACGTCAGGCCCCACGCGTCCTGGATGTAGGTGCGGGTCGACAGCACCTCGAAGCCGTGCTCGAAGAACGGCGTGACGCGGCCGCGCACGCGCGCGCCCAGCAGCCAGGGCTCGGTGTAGACGAGTTCGACCCGGGTCCGGTAGAGCGCATCGCGGCGGCCCAGGGAGTCGGGCCGCGTGAGCCGGAAGAACCCGGCGCTCGCGCCGGCCGTGAGCGCGCGCCCGGTGCCGGACAGGTTGCGGTTTCCCCACTGGGCCGAGAGGCGCGCGCGCTCCTCCTTGCCCGCGCCGATGCCTCCGTCGATCCAGCGCGGCCTGCGTTCGCGTACGCGCACGTCGAGGTCCATCAGGCCGAGCACCGTGTCGGCGCGCACGGGCTGGATCTCGACCGAGTTGAAGAGTCCCGTGTCGTAGAGGCGTTCCGAGCTCTTGATCAGGCGCGGGCGCCGGAACGGCTGTCCCGGGGCCAGCAGCAGCTCGCGCCGCACCGCCATGGTGTCGACCTCGCGCACGCCCGCCACGCTCACCAAGCGCACGGAGTACTCCGGACCGGGCTCGATGGCGAAGTGGATGTCGACCCAGAGCGAGTCGCGCTGGACCCGGCTCGTGATCGTCGGGAAGTAGCCGCGGTCGGCAAAGCGCTGCGCGATCGTCGCGCGGTCGAGCGCGAGCTGGACCGGGTCGTAGGGTCGGCCCACGTTCTGCTTGATGGCGCCCCGGATCGTCGGGGCCGGCAGGGCCGTCGTCGAGTCGAAGTCGAGGGTGCGCACGCGCACCTCGGGCCCCTCGGTCACGGTGTAGGTCACGATGACGCGCCCCGGCGCATCGCCCGAGTCGGCCTGCGCGGCCACCTCGGCGTCGAGGAAGCCCCGCCGGGCGTACAGGTTCTGGATCGTGAGTGCGTCGTAGCGGAGGAAGTCGGGGCGGTAGAGCGGCGGGCTTCTCAGGCCGAGGAACGAGCCCGCGCCGGTCTTGATGACCTTGCGGATCGCGCCATCCTTGATGGCATGGTTGCCCTCGATGCGCACCGCCTGCACGCGCTTGAGGGCGCCGAGGAGCTGCTCGTCGATCGCGCGCGCGCTCCCGGGTGCGAGCAGCGTCCCGAGTGCGGCGAGCGCCAGCGACGCGCCGAACGCCCCGAAGCTAGCGCGCCGGGCGGACTTCACCCTGGGGCGCGTGGCTGTTCCGTTGCACGGCGGCCCGGTGCTGGATGGAGCGCGACAGATCGTTGAAGACGACGAAGACGAAGAAGCCGCCGATCAGCACGAGCCCGACGCGCTGGTAGGCGTTGGTGAACGCTTCGGCCGGAGGCCGGCGACGGATCGCCTCGATCCCCGCCAGGAAGATGTGCCCGCCGTCGAGCACCGGCAGCGGCAGGAGGTTGAA
>JBKJOC010000236.1:0-3422 GCA_046595725.1 Candidatus Eiseniibacteriota bacterium | reverse complement strand
CCGGTTTCCGCAGCAAACTCACGCTCGCAGGGTTTGGAGGAGTTCCTGATCGCCATTCCCCAGCTCTTCCTCGCCGTCCTCTGGATCCTGATCCCCGGTCAGGCCGTCGTCGCGTGGACGATGAGCCGCACTTCCAGCCCCGCGCTTCGCATGGGCACGGCGCTCGCGCTCGGCCCCCCCCTGGGCGGCGTGGCGATCGCGATGCTCATGCTGGCCGGCGTCGGCCTCCCGCGCGCGGCGCAGATCGTGCTTTGGGGCTCGGCCGCACTGGTCCTGCTGCGCGTCTTGGTGCGACGGCCCAGGTCCGGCGAAGCCCCGGAGTCGCGCGTCGCGTGGTGGGTCACGCTCGCGTTCCTCGCCGTCACGCTTATGTTCCCGCTGCTCTGGGAGTGGTGGCGCATCTACTCGGACAATTGGACGCACGCCGGCATTGTCCGGGCGATCGCGGCCGGTGTGCCTCCGCTCGATCCGGGCTTCGCAGGCGCGCCGCTCCAGTACGCGTGGATTTATCACGCGTTCGTCGCCGGCGCTCACGCGCTGATCGGCGTCGACGTCTTCGCCATGATGGTCCTGCTCGAGGCTGCCGCGCTGGCCGCCGTGCTCCTGTGTGCCGCCGCGGCGCTCGGTCGCGCGCGGTCGCATGAAATCCTGTGGACGCTGCTGCTGCTCGGGCTCGGGCTGAACGCCTTGTTCCCGCTCTTCATGCCGCTCCTCCTGGCGCGCGCGTTCACGGGCGAGGTTCGCGGGACCGCGGAGCTGGCGCGCCAGCTCGACCTCTGGCCGCTCGAGTGGGAGACGACCGGCGTCTTTTTGCGCAGCCTGGGTGGCCAGACGTTCTTCCTCGACAAGTTCATGGTCGCCACGCCGTTCGCGCTCTCGCTCGCCGCGCTGACGGCGTGGATCGCGAGCTTGAGGCGCTGGCTCGAGCATGGGCGGCGCGCGGAACTCGTGCTCGGCGCGCTCCTCTCCCTGGCCGCGGGACTCATGCACCCGGTGACGGGCGTGTTCCTCGCGGCCACGACCGGGCTTTCGTTCGCGCTCTTGCTCCTGTTGCGCCACGCCGCGCCCGTCGCGCGCGGACGCTTCCTTGGGTGGGGAGCCTCCGTGGCGGTGGGAACCGTGCCGGTGCTGCTCTACACCTCGACGGTGCTCGGGGGGGCGGGCGGCACCCACCACGAGCTGCCGTTCGACCTCGCCCCGCTCAAGCTCCTGGGCTACGCAAGCTGCCTGGCGCTCGGGCTCGTCTTCGCCGTGCGTCCGCTGACGCGCATGCTGCGCAAGCCCGGGTCGTCGCGTGCGTGGGCACTGTGGGTGCTCGCCGGCTGCGCCGTCGCCCTCGTCAGCCGCCTGCCCGGACCGTCGCCGTTCTTCACCGTGGACAAGCTCGCCTACCTGGTCTGGATCCCGCTCGCGATCACGGCGGGGCCGGCGTTCGCCTCCTTCATGGCGGCGCGGTCGTTGCCCGCGCGGATCGCCCTGGCGGCCCTCCTGTTCCTGCCCGTCAACGGGCTCGCGCTGGCGAGCCGCGCGCTCGATCCCCATAACGGCGCGCGCCAGCCGTTCGCCCTGGCAGGGTTCGCATGGATCCGCGAGCATACGCCGAAGGATGCCGTGCTGGTCGTCCAGCGGGGCGACTGGGAGAGCGCGGGTTTCGGCGAGCGCGACCAATACTATTCGCTCGGGCATCCCGCCGTTCAACTCGGCTATGACCTGGCCGAGATCGAGGCGCGCTCGGCTCTGACGGACCGCCTGTTCTCGACCGGCAAGCTCTCGCCGGAGGACCGCGCGCGACTGGCTTCGCTCCATCGCCCGGTCTATGTGGTGTGGGTTGATTTCGCGTCGCCGCGGTGGAATATGACGCCGGGCGTCCTAGCGCGCGCCCTCGCGCCCGCGGGCCCGAAGCCGGCGTTCGACCCGGACCTGCCGCTGGTCTTTCGTTCGCCCGAGATCGAGGTGCGGGCGGTGCCCGGGACAAGTCGGCAGTAGTTTCGGGGCGCGGGGCGCGGTACCATGATCGCCTCGCACTCCTTCCCGTTTCCCATCGAGGTTTTTCATGGCCGAGCCCACGACAGCATCGCGCGACTTTTTCTACGATCGGATGGTCGCGTCGGGGGACTGGGACGATGTCACGAACGTCTACGAGACCTCGCGTCGCGTCGAGCTGATCTTCGGCCGACTGCTCGAGGGCGTCCCGCTCGAGGGCGTGGAGTTCCTCGACGCCGGCAGCGGGGGAGGCCACTTTTCCGCCATGGCGGCGCGGCGCGGCGCGCGCGTGGTGTCGATGGACATGGGGCTCAAGCTGCTCGCCTGCGTCGCGACCCGATGCGAGTCGCGCAAGTCGGTTGCCAGCACCCTCGAGCTGCCGTTCCGCGACCAGAGCTTCGACGTCGTCCTCTCGACCGAGGTGCTCGAGCACACGCCCGATCCGCTCCAGGGCGTGCGCGAGCTGACGCGCGTCGTGCGCCCGGGGGGACGGCTCATCCTGACGACGCCGGGGCGGCTCTGGCAGCCGGTGGTGCGGGCCGCCAGCGTGCTCCACCTCCGTCCCTACCAGGGGCGCGAGAACTTCCTCTGGCCCGAGCGCGCGCGCGAAGCCGTCGCAGCCGCGGGCCTGACGATCGAGTCCTTCCACGGCTTCAACGTACTCCCGCTGTTCCATCCCGCGTTTGACCCGATCAACCGCCGGCTCGACGCGCTGGGGCGCGTCTGGCCGTCGATCTGCGTCAACTTCGCGATCCGCGCGATCCGACCGGCCTGATCCTGGCAGCGCCGACCCGATCCGGCCCGCTGTTGGCAGGGGCGTTCACCTTCGTCCTCGTCTTCACCGCCTACCTGGCCACCAATCATCCCTGGGTGGCGAGCGATGACAGCGGTCAGTTCCAGACCATGGCGGCGACAGGCGGCATCGCGCACGCGGGGTACCCCACATTTGTCCTCGCGCTCGAGCTGTTCGGGCGTCTCGCGTGGTCGACGTTTGCGTTCCGCGCCAACCTCCTGGGCTGCGTGAGCGGGGCGCTGGCCGCCGCGCTCGCGGCCGCCCTCGGGGCGCGCATGTCGGGGCGCGCGTGGGCGGGGATCGCCGCGGGAGTCGCGCTCGCCTTGAGCTACCAGCTCTGGCAATCCTCGACCGTTGCGGAGGTCTACGCCTTCACGCTCGCGCTCGGCGTCGTCCTGTTCCTCCTGGCGCGCCGTCTTGCCCGCACCCCCGACGCGCCCACCGCGTTCGCCGCCGGGACGCTCGGTGGCCTCGGGCTCGGCAGTCACCTGACGATGCTTTCGCTTGGACCGGTCGTCGTGGTCGCGCTGGTAGCGGCGTGGCGGGCGGGTCGGTTGCGCGGGCTGGTCATCGCCGCGCTGTGCGCCGGCTTCCTGGCCGGACTTGCGCCCCTGGGATACTTCATCGCGCAGGATCGGCCCGACCG
>JBKJOC010000205.1:0-4444 GCA_046595725.1 Candidatus Eiseniibacteriota bacterium | reverse complement strand
TCGCTGTAGAGGCCGTGTCGGCTCTCGGCCTCGGTCACGCCGTCGGTGAACAGCACGACCAGGTCGCCGGTCAAAAGGTCGACCACACCCTGCTCGTACTCGGCCATCGGGAACACGCCCAGGATGAGGCCGCCGGTCGCGAGCTCCTCGATCGTGCCGTCCTTGCGCACGACCAGCGGCGGATTGTGCCCGGCGTTGGAGTAGTAGAGCCGCTTCGCCTCGGGATCGAGCGCGCCGTAGAAGAAGGTCACGAACTTGCTGTTGCCCGCGAGCGATTCCATGAGCTGGCGGTTCGCCTGGGCCGGGACCTGCGGGACGTCGGTGCCGCGCGCGCACTCGGCGCGCAGGATCGCCTGGATGTTCGACATGAGGAGCGCGGCCCCCACGCCCTTGCCCGCGACATCGGCGATCGCCAGCGCGATCCGGCCGTCGGCCAGCTTGAAGTAGTCGAAGTAGTCGCCCCCGACCTCGAAGCAGGGCGCATTCGCGCCGACGATCTCGAGGTCCGCCACCGCAAGCGCGTTGCGCGGCAACAGGTCCTGCTGGATGCGGCGCGCGACCGCGAGCTCCTGCTCCTGGGCGCGGCGCTGGCGATCGCGGATGATGTAGCCCCTCAGGAGGTGCCCGAGCGAGATCGTCCCGATCATGAGGATCGGCGGCACCACCTCGATGATCGCGCCGCCGAACGCGATCGCGGCCCACGACGCCACGAGCAGCGCAACCACGGTCGAGAGCACGGTCATCGCCAGCGCCACCGGCGTGAGCGCGGCAAGGATCACTGCCAGCGCGACCGCGAGCAGGAACCACACGACGGCCTGGCCCGCGCGCGGCAGCTTGGAGAGGTAGTCGCCCCGCAGCATGCTGTTGACCGCGGAGGCATGCGTGTAGGCGAGCGGAAAGGTCTGGGAGAACGGCGTCTGGCCGAAGTCGGCAAATGCGGTCGTGGTGGCGGTGTTGCACAGCAACGCGACCTTGCCGTCGAGGCGATCGAGCAGGCCCTTGGGCGGCACCTTGCCCATGGATTCGAGGGAGTCGCAAAGCTTGATCTCGTTCATCAGGAGATCGAATCGGATGGCGGACGGCTTGAAGATCGGGTCCGGGCCCGGGTAGTTGATCAGGATCTGTCCGTGACGGTCGACCGGCATCGCCAGCTCCCCGCCCGGATAGGGCAGGAACGCGCGGCCCCCCGCGAATCGGAGGTCGCGCCAGTCCGCACCCAGGTACTGCGCCACCATCAGCAGCGAGAGCGCCGGCCACGCCCGTCCATGGTAGTCGATGAGGAGC
This sequence comes from Candidatus Eiseniibacteriota bacterium, assembly GCA_046595725.1. Taxonomy (GTDB): domain Bacteria; phylum Eisenbacteria; class RBG-16-71-46; order RBG-16-71-46; family DASYSL01; genus JANPEF01. The sequence goes on along the minus strand of JBKJOC010000205.1, from coordinate 3,160 downwards.
GGGAGCGAGCGGATCGTGCCATCGACATCCTGATACAGCCCGACGTGACCGATCCAGGCGGTCGATTCGGCGACCTCCGGCTCCATGTCGAAGGGCACGTCCGTCGTGTGCAGGAGCTCGAGCCCGTCGGGCAACGGCATCGTGAAGCGCTGCCAGATCCGTCGCCGAGGGTCGATCGCCAGGCTCTCGGAGGGCGCCAGGGCGCGCGAGTCAGGCTCTTTCAGGGGGAAGTAGAAACCGTTGATGATCCGCGGTTCCCGCGCAATCACCGCCGCGAGCAGTCGGTCGTTCGTGATCGGGCTGCCCTCGGCGGGAGGATTGATGTCCGGTCCGATGAACAGGAGGTCGACACCGATCACGCGCGCGCCGACGTTCTTGAGGCCATTGAACAGCAGCGCATACTGGTCGCGTGGAATCGGCCACGTGTTCTCGTGGTGGTCCAGCGTCCTTTCTTCGATCTCGATCGTCGCCAGCGCCGGGTGGATCGGGCGCTGGCCGCGAAGCCTCAGGCGAATGTCCTCGGTCGTCAGCTCGAGGCGCTGGAACAGCCCGATATGGGGCGCAAGCATCGCGAACCCGAACGAGACGGCGGCCAGCACCAGGCCAAAGCGGAACGCCTTCGACTTGAGGTCGGACCATTGCACCCGCGGCCACTGGATGCGGCGCATCGGTGGGGACAAGCACGCCTCCCGGACGGGTCGGGGGGAACAGCCGATGTGAAGGGGGAGCGCGCCGGGGCACGCGGCCCCGGCGCCGTGAGGCGAGCGCTACTTCTCTTTCCAGTAGAACGACGAGGGGCCAACGCCCATGTCCGACGCGCGCGAGCCGCCGGGACGCGAGACGACCTGCGTGCGGCCGGTATCCTTCGAGCCGGACGTGGTGGTCGCATCGGGCACGCGGGTGCGCGCCTTTGCGAGCATGGCCTTGATCTCCTCGTTCGACAGCTTCGTGACCTTGCCCTTCGAGGTGTCGCCGTCGTCGGTGCGTACCCCGAGCAGGTAGGAGGCGCGTTCCTCGCCGCCCGCCTTGTTGAGCGCCCGCGCGAACGCGGCGGTCGCCTCGGCGTCCCGGCCCGCCATCTTGAGCGCGAGACCGAGGTCCAGCAGCACGCCTCCGTCCACCGTGTCGAGCGCGGCGGCCTGGGTGTAGTTTTCGAGCGCGACGTCGACCTTGCCGTCGAGCACAGCCAGGTTTCCGAGGTTCGTCAGCGCGGCCGCTCGGCCGGTCGGTTCCTGGAGCAGCGTCACGAACTCCTTCTTCGCCTCATCGAACTGGCCGTTCTGCGCGTAGATGATGCCAAGCTGCGCGCGCAGTTTCACGCGGTCCGTCGACTTCCCGACTCCGCCCGGCTGGGCGGATGCCGCCCCGGCGACCGCCATCGCGGCGAGCGCCAGCCAGGTCACCCCATGGATTCGCTTCACTTGCTCCCCCTTTCGTCACCTTTCCAGTACATCACGCGCGCCGAGTTCCGCAAGTCCGAGGCGCGCGCGCCGCTCACCTTGGACACCACCCTCACCGTCCCGCTCTTCGCGGGTCCGGGGTCTTGCAACACCGCATCGTTGCCCTGCTTCGGCACGCGCTGCGCGGCCAGGTGCAGGCGCTTCCTGATCTCCTCGACCGTCAGCCGCCGCGGGCTCCCCTGGCCGCCCGCGGGCGCCGGCAAGCCGAGCAGCCGCTCGGCCGCCCCAGGATCGGGCAGGAGCGCGAGCGCCTCACCGAAGCGCGCGTCCGCCGCCGTGATGTCGCCGCGCGCGAACGCGGCCAGGCCCTGGTTCAGGATCGTTCCCGGGTCGGGCTCAAGCGCGCGTGCGCGATCGTAGTAGCCGGACGCCGTGTCCGCCTTGCCTTCGAGCAGCGCGACGTTGCCGCGATTGTTGAGCGCGGTCGCACTCGCCGGATCGTCGGCCAGCATCGCGTCCCACGCCACCCTGGCCTCGCCGACCTTGCCGTCGAGCGCGTGGATGAGCGCCAGCCGATTTTCCTGGACGACGTCGCGCCCCGACTTGGGCTGCGCGTCGAGCGGCTCGAGGAACTTCTGCTTCAGGTACGCGGCCTGCCAGGACCTCAGCGTGTCGAGATCGGCGGCGAATCTCTGGTCGATCACGGCCGTGCTCGGGGGCGTCACCGTCGGCGCCTCGGTCTCGGGCAGCGACGGGATGTATTCCGCCCACGCGGCCGCGATCGGCGTGACGTGGAAGTCCGACGCCGCGTGCCAGCGCTGGTAGATCGACGCGCCCTCTTCCCACGCCGCAAGGAAGGACTTGCCGATCATCGTGGTCTCGATCGGGATCCACACCCGCTCGCCCTCGACGACGTACAGGTCCTCGTCGACCGACAGCGCCAGCGCGTTGCGCGGGTGAATGCCCGAGTCGAACATCATGAGGATGTGCCCCGGCCCGTCGAGGAACGCGGTCGGCACGCCGACATTTTCGAGCACCGTGCAGTAGAGCACGGACATGTCGTCGCAGTCACCGGTGCGGCTGGCCAGCAGGCCGCGCGGGTATTGCACCTGGTCGACCGCGCTCTTGGTGCCCGACACCGCCGAGAACGGCGTGTTCGGGTCGGGCACGTAGGTGATCCCGTAACCGGAGAGCGCGTTGAACAGGCGCATGGCGGTCATCACGTTGCGCAGCGGCCCGCCCTCGAACGCCTGGTCGCGGCCCTGCACGACGGCACGCGCGAAGCCGTCGACCACCGGGTCGTTCGGCGTGACGAACGCCGCCGCCGCGCGCGTGTCGTCCCAGTTGATCGCGCCCGGCCGGTAGACGAAGAACGAGGTCGTCGCCTTTTCCACCCGGGTGCGGTTCTTGTGGCGATAAGACAGGCGCACGTCGGCCTGCACCGCCTTGTCCTCCTCGAGCCGCAACAGGGCGTTGCCGAAGACGCCGTTGAGCGGCACGTCCCGCGCCTCCCTGGGACGCATCACGATCTCCTTCTCCGTCGGGGCGTCCATCAAACCAGGCACGAACACCGAGAGCGTCGCGACCTGGGGCTCCTCGGAGCGCGAGATGAGCTTGACCGTCCCTACCGGGTGCGCCGCGTAGCGCTTGCTCTGCGAGGCGTACACCTCGTCGACCTGCGCCTTCTCGACCCGGATCCGCGAGGGATTGAGGTTGAACGCGACCGCCGCGGTGAAGCGCTCGTAGGCCGGCAGGAACGA
>JBKJOC010000077.1:0-3269 GCA_046595725.1 Candidatus Eiseniibacteriota bacterium | reverse complement strand
AGGACCGGGCGACTCTACCGTCTGCAGGGTTTCGGGGTGGTCACTCCGCAGGCTACCCCCTCTGCCGGTCGCCCGGTTTCCTTTTGCCTTTTCGGGGGACTCCCCCGGTCCCTCGCTCATGCGCCGTTTCGGGCCCGCGTGCATCCAAACGCGCGGGTCCCATTGCTGTCTCTCGTACCGTCTTACCCTGTCGGAGGGTTTGAATGCGCCTCGCGCCCCTGCTGATGATCCCCGCGTTGTTCCTGGCCGCGGCGACAACCTCCCTGGCGGTTCCGATCGGGGACCTGCACGTCAACACCTCGAGCGGCGTCCAGAACAACCCGTATCCGTCAGGCACCACCGTCACGGTCACGGGCATCGTGACCACCCCCGACAGCATCTTCTCGGACGCCAATAACGAAGTGCAGATCCAGGACTCGACCGGCGCGATCACCGTGTTCCGCCTGGGTGGCCTCTCGACCTACCACTACAAGCTCGGCGACAGTCTCACGGTGACCGGCCAGATCACCCAGTTCAACGGCCTGACCGAGATCACCAACGGCTCGATCGTGACCCTGCATTCGACGGGCAACTACGGCCTGATCGTCCCCCTCTTGCGCACCACCCGGCAGGTCCGCGACTCGACGTTCGACTTCAACACGTTTCGCGAGGACAACGAGAGCCGGCTGATCACGATCAACAACGTGACCCTCAATGGCGGCACGTGGCCGGCGGTCTGCTCGGGCACGAACACCACGGTCACGATCACCGACGCCAGCGGCGCGACGATCAACCTCTATATCGACAAGGACGGCCCCGTCTGCGGCTCGTCGAACCCGAGCGGGCCCTTCAATGTCACCGGCATCCTGAGCCAGTTCGACAACGCTGCGCCGTTCGTGACCGGCTACGAGATCCGGCCGCGCTTCGCCTCGGACATCGTGCCCCTGACGCCGGGCCCGAATTTCGTGGGCGTGCCGACGGCGGTCAACGTGGACTCGGTCTCGGCGGACATCACCTGGACGACCGACTCCGCCAGCTCGAGCATCGTCGAGTACGGCCTGACGACCGCTTATGGCTCGATCCTGGGCGACTCGGCGCTGGTGACGAGCCACCTGGTCCACCTCGCGGGCCTGACGCCCAACAAGCTCTATCACTACCGGGTCACATCGAAGGACGCGCTGGGCGCGCGCCAGAGCGCGGACTTCTCGTTCGCCACGCCGTCGAACCTGCCGGGTCAGATCAATTTCTACTTCAACCGCTCGATCGACGCCTCGCTGGCGAATCCCGACACGGCGCAGGGCAACGTCGACATCCAGGCGCGCGCGATCGCGTTCATCAACCGCGCGACCAACTCGATCGACCTTGCGGCCTACTCGTTCAACTCGGTGCCGTTCACGGACGCGCTGATCGCGAAGTGGAATGCGGGCATCAAGGTGCGCTACATCATCGATGCCGGCACGACCCAGACCCAGGCCGATCGCCTGCGCGTCGCCGGCATCCCGGTGATCACCGGCACCTACGGCGGCAACCACGCCCAGGGCATCATGCACAACAAGTTCTGCGTGGTGGACGGCCGCGACGGCAACAGCGCGAACGACTGGCTGTGGACGGGCTCGACCAACTTCACCACGGCCCAGTTCCTGACCGACTCGAACAACAGCGTCGAGATCCAGGACTTCGGCATCGCGCAGTGCTACCTGATCGAGTTCGACGAGATGTGGGGCTCGAGCACGGATACGCCGAACGCCGTGACGTCCAAGATGGGCAACCGCAAGGTCGACAACACGCCGCACTCCTTCACCGTCAGCGGGATCCCGATCCAGGTCTACTTCGCCCCCTCGGACGCCGTGGAGACCAAGTACGTCAACTACATCGCGACCGCGGACTACGGCATCAACTTCTCGATCCTCTCGTTCACGTCGAACGGGATCGAGGAGGCGTTCCGCTCCAAGTGGAACGGCATCCCGGGTTTCTACCTGAGGGGCGTGTTCGACTCGGGTTCGATCGGCGACACGGGCGCGGCGTGGCCCGAGATGAAGGGCCTCTCGGGCAACGTCTTCGTTCCGCCGGCCGACGTGTTCACCGACACGGAAAGCGGATCGAACCACGACAAGTACATGATCATCGATGAGGGACGCACCGCCAGCGACCCGACGCTGATCACGGGCTCGTACAACTGGTCGAACGCCGCCAACACGACGAACGACGAGAACTCGATGATTTTCCACAACCAGCGGATCGCGAACTTCTACACGCAGGTGTTTGCGCGTCGCTACCAGCTCTCGGGCGGCTCGGGCAACCTCACCGTCGACGCGCCGGCCACGACCGGGCGCTTCGCGTTCGCCCTGCCTGCGCCGAACCCGGCATCGGGCGCACACGCGACCTCGTTCGCGCTCGAGGTGCCCTCGACGGTGTCCGCCGGCGCGCGCGTGCGCGTCGAGCTGTACTCGGTCTCGGGCCGCAAGGTGCGCACCCTGGTCGACCGTGCTGCGGTGGCGGGCCCGGTGCGAGCGACCTGGGACGGTCTCGACGACGCGGGCCGCGTGGTGGCGCCGGGCGTCTACCTGGCTCGCGCGACCGTCGCCGGCCAGCACCTGGACCGCAAGGTCGTCCGTATTCCTTGAGCCCCCGTTGAAGGGAAGCCGCCCCGGACTCGAACGGTCCGGGGCGGCTTTGATCCTGTGCCCATGAAGGCAATCGTGACGACGCCGCACGAGGTCCTCGAGTCGGTCTTCGGCTATCGCGCATTCCGCGGCGAGCAGGAGATGATCATTCGCCACGTGCTCCTGGGTGGCGACACACTGGTCCTCATGCCGACCGGCGGCGGCAAGTCGCTCTGCTACCAGATCCCCGCGCTGCTGCGCCCGGGCGTGGGCGTCGTGATCTCCCCCTTGATCGCGCTCATGCAGGACCAGGTCGACGCCCTGGCACAACTCGGCGTCCGCGCCGCATTCCTCAATTCGACGCTCGACGCCGCGAACGAGACCCGCATCGAGGGGCTGGCCCGCCGCGGCGAGCTGGACCTCGTCTACCTTGCGCCGGAACGCGTCAACACCCCCCGCGGCCGCGCCTTCCTCGACGCGCTCGCGCAGGGTCCCGGCATCGCGCTGTTCGCGATCGACGAGGCGCACTGCGTCTCGCAGTGGGGCCACGATTTCCGCCCCGACTACCTTGAGCTGGCGCGTCTCGGCACGCTCTGGCCGGGCGTGCCGCGGATCGCGCTCACCGCCACCGCGACGCCGGTCACGCGCGAGGAGATCGTCGGGCGGCTGGGTTTGGGCAAGGGGCGC
>JBKJOC010000046.1:0-16602 GCA_046595725.1 Candidatus Eiseniibacteriota bacterium | reverse complement strand
TCGAGCGTGTCGGCCTCGATCGGGATCTGGATCACCTGCGCCTTGATGGTGGAGGGACGGCGCGGGAACTTGGCGGTATTCTCGGTGAAGTACTTCTCGGCCTCCGCCGGCGTGACTTCCAGCTTGCCGAGTTGGCGGCGCAGGAGAGTGTTCGCGAGCAACTGCTTCGACACCTCGTCGCGATAGCGCTTCTTGAGCGCGTCCTCGTTCAGGCCCTCGCGCGCGAGCTCGGCCCTGAACGCCTCCTCCGAGCCCAGGCGCTTGCGGGTGTCGGCGATCGCGTCGGCGACGTTCTTCTCGATCTCGGCCTCGTTCGCGGTCAGCTTCTGGCGCTTGGCCTCACCCACGATGATGCGGTCGTCGATCAGCTTTTCCAGGATGTCCTTCCGCAGCTGCTGCACCTGGCTCGAATCCGGCCGGCCGCCGTTCTGCGCCAGGAAGAGATAGAGCTGCTCGTCGACCTCGCTCTGCAGCACGACTTCGTTGTCGACCACGGCGGCGACGCCATCGACGCGCTCTCCGGCCGCGGAGGGCGGCGTCACGGCAGCACCGGGCCGCGCGGGAGTCGTGGCGGGCGGCTGTGTGGCCGGCCCGCCCTGGGCGCGAACGGACACGGGGATCAAGAGCAGCCCCGAGGCGGCAAACGCCGCCACGAGGCCTGTGATACGCGGGATCATGCCTTCTCCTTGACGGCCTCGGCGGGGACCGGCCATGAGATCGATTGCAGCGCCTTGTCGTCCACGACGGGCTTGAGTTCCGCCTTGAGACGATCGACCTCGGCCTTGAGCAGGGCCTGGCGCTGCTTGGTCTGGTACTCGGCGAAGATCTGCTGCTGCACCTGGGGCGGCAGCATCTGGAACGTCAGGTTCGGCGGCGCCTGCTGGCCGCTGCCCCCGACCATGACGCGGGTGACCGAGTCGAGCTGCGCCGGGGTCGGGACGCCCATCTTGTCGGCCGGCAGCGTCTTCTCGACGTACTTGTTGACCAGGTAGGCCGAGCGCGCGCGCTCGAGCTGTCCCTTGACCCTCGGCGACTTGTCGAGGCCTTCCTTCTTTGCCTCGGCGATCATGATCTCGTTCATCGCCTTGCCCTCGATGAACAGCTTGACCAGCGCCGGATTGTTCGACGGCGGCCGCTCGTTCGGCGGGCTCTTGTCGATGTCCTTGATCAGGTCGGCAACGCTGTACTTGCGGCCGGTCCAGCTCGCGATCTCCAGCTTGAGTTCGTCTTCGGTCATGCCGGCCCGCTTGGGATCGGTGCCGAGGTAGCGCGCCAGCGAGTCGGGCAGGACGAGCATCTTGTCGTTGACCGTGGCCCACCCGGGGCCTTCGAGCTTGAGCCCGTACTTGGCCTTGAGGCCAACGAGGTAGGCGTCAACGATCGCGCCCTTCTTGCGGTTCTCGAGCATCTTGACGATCTCGGCCTTGTTCTCCTCGAACGCCGGCGGATTCGTGCGCGGCCGCGTCTCGTGGACGCCGAAGATGTAGGAGCCCGTGCGCTGCGCGATGATGCCGGTGTGCTGGCCGGGCTTGAGCGGCGCGACCGCCTTCTCGACATCGGGCGGCAGCTGGCCGAGCGTGATCCAGCCCGGAATCTCCCCACCCGTCGACGCCGCTCCCGGATCGAGCGAGGTGGACTTCGCGACGTCCGCGAACTTCTCGCCGGCGTCGAGCCGCTGGATCGCCGACGCGCCCATCTTTTCGTCCGTGACCATGATGACGCCCAACCGGTGCTCGTCCTTCTGGCTGTCGTAGAACAGCTTGGCCTCGGTCTCGCTGACCTTGAGCGAGTTGCCGATGTGGCGGTCGTAGAGCGCATCCGGCAGCAGGCGCGGCAACGCCTCCTGCTCGATCTTGACGTACGCCGAGTCCTTGTCGAAGCCCGCGCGCGCGCCCGCCGCCGCCAGCACCTCGTAGGAGAGCAGGTCCTCGAACAAGGCCTTCTTCTGCGCGGTCTCGGGCAGCGCTTCATAGGGCTTCATGACTGCCGGGTCGCGCGCGTATTCCTCGAACTGCTCGACCGTGAGCCGGCGCGACCCCGTCGTGGCGAGCGTCTTGCCCTGGTCCTTGCTGCAACCGGAGGCTCCAACCAGGGCCAGAGCGACGAGCAGGGCAAGGCTGGCGCCGCGCGTCTGCGCGGTGCCCCAACGGGTGACGAAACCCAACGATCGGGTCATGCGAACAGGCTCCTCAGGTTCAGGGCGAAAGGCCGGGCGGGCAGGCGGGGTTGAACTGCCAAGTCGTTTTCTGGTACTCACTTAGGGGCCAAAGTAACAGGTTCACCAAGGGCCTGCAACAGCTTTGTCGCCCGCGCCAGGAAGGCCTCAGGCTCGCCATCGCCACGCTTGAGTCGGACCCCCATCTCCTTACCCGACAGGAACTCCAGTTCTTCCTTCGTCCGCGTCAAAAGCGTGTGTGCCTGCTTGGGCGTCAGGGGCTGGCGGAGCCAGATCTCGAACTTTGCATGGTCGAGCTTCATCTCCGAGGCCCGGGCGAGGCTGCCGAGCAGTCGGATCTTGCGCAGTTCGAGCAGGTGGCGCGCCGGTTGGGGCGTCTTGCCGAAGCGGTCGGCCAGCTCCTCGCCGATCGAGTCCACGACATCGGGCCGGGCAGAAACCGCGAGGCGGCGGTAGAGCTCGAGCTTTTCCTCGTTGTCCGGTACGTAGTCGTCCGGCAGGAACGCCGCCCAGTCGGTCGTGAGGCGCGGCTCGACGCGCTCCTCCTGCGGGATTCCCTTGAGGTCGGCGATCGTCTCCTCGAGCAGGCGCACGTAGAGTTCGAAGCCGAGCCCCAGGATGAAGCCGCTCTGCTCGGGCCCGAGCAGGTTGCCCGCGCCGCGGATTTCCATGTCCTTGAGCGCGATCTTGAAGCCCGCGCCCAGCTCGTCGAAGGACTCGATGACCTTGAGGCGCTTCTCGGCGTCCTCGGTCAGGACACGGCCCTCGGGCACCAGGAAATAGGCGAACGCGCGATGGTTCGAGCGCCCGACGCGGCCGCGCAACTGGTAGAGCTGGGCCAGCCCGAAGGAGTCCGCGCGGTTGACCAGCAGCGTGTTGACGGTCGGGATGTCGAGGCCCGACTCGATGATCATGGTCGAGATCAGGCAATCGAGCTCGCGATTCAGGAACTTGAGCATCACCCGCTCCAGCTCGTGCTCGCGCATCTGCCCGTGCGCCACGCCGAAGCGCATCTGCGGTACCAGGCGCTCGAGCATGCCCGCGACGGTGGTGATCGACTCGACCCGGTTGTGCACGAAGAATGCCTGCCCGCCGCGGTCGAGCTCGCGCATCAGGGCGTCGGCGATGAGGTCCTCGGCGTACTCGACGATCTCGGTGTGGACCGGCAGGCGGTCGCGCGGCGGCGTCTCGATGAGCGACATGTCGCGTGCGCCGGCGAGCGAGAAGTTGAGCGTGCGCGGGATCGGCGTGGCGGTCAGCGTCAGCACGTCGACCTGGGTGCGCATCTTGCGCAGCTTCTCCTTGTGCGCGACACCGAAGCGCTGCTCCTCGTCGATGACGATCAGGCCGAGGTCCTTGAACTCGATGTCCTTCGACAACAGGCGATGGGTGCCGATCACGATGTCGGCCTCGCCGCTCTTGATCCTGGCAACCGACGCCTTGATCTCCTTCGGCCCGCGGAACCGCGAGAGCAGCTCGACCTTGACCGGGTAGCCGGCCAGGCGCTCGCGAAACGTGTCGTAGTGCTGTTGCGCCAGGATCGTCGTGGGCACCAGCACCGCCACCTGCTTGTGGTCCATCACCGCCTTGAACGCGGCGCGGATCGCGACCTCGGTCTTGCCGTAGCCGACGTCGCCGCACACCAGCCGATCCATCGGCTGCGGGCGTTCCATGTCGGCCTTGACCTCCTCGATCGCGCGCTGCTGGTGCGGCGTCTCCTCGTAGATGAACGAGGCCTCGAGTTCGCGCTGCCACACCGTGTCGGGCCCGAACGGGTGCCCGGGGAGCGCCTTCCTCAGCGCGTAGGTGCGCAGCAGCTCGCTCGCCATCTCCTGGATCGCCTGCTTGGCCTTGGCCTTGGTCCTCGCCCACGAGGACGAGCCCAGGCGATGGACGCTGGGCCGCGAGCCCTCCTCGGCCGTCCACTTGGAGACCAGCTCGAGCTGGCTTACGGGGACGAACAGCTTGTCGCCCGCGCCGTAGGTGATCTCGAGGCAGTCGGTCTCCTGCGCGTTCATGGTCAGGCGCGAGAGGCCCTTGTAGATGCCGATGCCATGATCGACGTGGACCACGTAATCGCCAGGGTCGAGCGCGTTGAGCTCGGCCAGCGAGAGCCCGCCGGTCCGCTTCCTGCGCCGCGCGCGGCGGCGATAGCGTTCAAAGATTTCATGGTCGGTCAGGAGCGCGAACCCGGCCTCGGACACGGTGAAGCCGTGTGCCACCAATCCAACCCCGAGCAGCGCGGGCGTCGCGCCGAGCAACTCCTCGAGGCGCTCCCTCTGCCCGAAGTTGTCGCACAGGATGTGCAGCTCGTGGCCCTTGCCGTTCAAGTCGCTCAGGAAGCCGCGCACCAGGTCGAGGTTTCTCGTGAACGAGGGCTGGGGCGCCGTCGAGACCGACAGCACGGTCGCGGGATCGCTCTTGCGCGCAACCGGCCCGAGAGCCTGAATCACCGGGCGCGCGCCTGAGCCCGCCACCGCTTCGCGCCAGGTCGTGAACAGCTCTTCGGGCGGGGAAATGAGTGGGAAGTGCGCGACCGCGGAGGCGTGGAAGCGCTCCACCTCATCGTCCAGGCGCTTGCCGCGCACAGCCAGACGCTCGGGGTCGTCGAACCACACCGCCGCGTCCGCCGGCACGTAGTGCCAGAGCGGGACCAGTTCCTGCCCGTAGTGCCCGGCCACACGCTCCATGCCCTCGAAGAACAGCTCGCTCGTCATGCGCTCGAGGTCGCGGCCGTCGCTCGCCGCCGCCTCGGCCGCGCGGTCGCCCGCCTTCGAGAGCCGGTCCAGCACCTCGGCCGCCTCGCCGGGCGAGAGCGCGATCTCGTAGCGCGGCAGCACGGTGGCCCTCGGCAACGACTCGACCGAGCGCTGCGACAGGGGATCGAACCGCCGCAGCGAGACCAGCGCGTCGCCGTCGAACTCGAGCCGCCACGGGTCCTCGCTGCCGAGCGAGAACACGTCCATGAGTCCGCCGCGCACGGAGAACTGCCCGAGCGAGCTGACGATGGGGACGCGCTCGTAGCCGAGGCCCACCAGGCGCGCCACCAGGTCGTCGCGCTCGTAGTCCTGCCCGACCTCGAGCGTCAGCTCGTGACTGACCAGCCGCTCGGGCGAGAGGACCTTCTGCGCCAGGGCGCGCACGGTGGTGACGATCACGCCGGCCTGGCCCCGCGCCAGCGCGGCCAGTGTCTCGAGGCGCTGCGCGGTCACGGCCGGATGGGGCGAGTGCCCGTCGTAGGGCAGCGTCTCGGGTTCGGGGAACGGCAACACCACGTCCTTGCCGAGGAAATACTCGAGATCCTCGCGCGCCTCCTCGGCCTTCTCACCGTCCTCCGCGATCCAGACCAGCGAGCCCCCGGCGCGCCGCAGGAGCGCGGCCGCAAGCCACGCCCCGGCCGATCCCGAGAGGCCGCGCACGCCGATCGCGGCGGGGGCGGCGCCGTCCTCCAGAAACACCAACAGCCGCCCGAACGCTTTCAGGCGCTCGGCGGCGGCGAGGAGGGTGGCGGGCCCGGATGCGGGCGGCGCAGAAGCTGGATTCAAGCACGTCCTCCGGGGACCTGGGCGGGGGTCGGCGTCATCAGGCGGCCGATCAGGGTTTCGGCGATCAGGCAGGCCAGCGCGAGGGCGAGCAGCAATCCACCGATCTCGCGGCCGTAGCGGCCCTCGCGGATACGGCGCGCAAGGTCGACCGCGCCCTCGAGCACGACCGGCTGGTACGACGCCCAGCGCTTCCTGGCGTCCGCTGCCGACAGCCGCGCAAGATCCGACTCGCGGGTGTCGAGGTTGACCGCCACCTGGCGCAGAGTACGCGCGCCGGCGCTCAGGCGATAGAGGCCGACTTCGGTCAACGGCGGCGAGACCAGGCGCCGCGCGCCCTCGGACAGCGTCTGCGACAGCGTCACAGGGCGCCCGCGCGGATCGGTCAGCCGGAGGTCGGGCGCGCGCTCCAAGGCCGGCACCGGCGCGGCGAAGCGGTCGCCCGGCTTCAGGTCCTCGCTGGCGCTGCCGCGCGCGAGCGAGCGCAGCGCCTGGAGCCAGAGCGGCAGGAATGCGCCGCGCGAGGGGAAGTCGTTCCACGCGCCGTCGGCGTCGCTCGCGAACACGAGCAGGCGCCCGTCCTCGACCAGCGCCGGCAGGTCGGTGGCGAAGCGCGCCAGCACGCGCGAGGTCGGACCGGGCTTGAGCGTCCACGCGCGCCGGAACGCGGCTTGCGTAAGCGGCTCGCCCGCGCGCGCCGCAAATCCCTCAAAGGCCGGATGGCCGGGCGCGGCGAGCCGCAGCGTCCACTGTCCCCCGCCTGCCTCGCGCGGCGCGCCGAGCGTGATTCCGCTCAATGCGGGGAACAGCCGGCCGCCGTAGAACAGAGCCCGCGCGCGCGGCCCGAGCACGACCGCGACCGAGCCGCCGCCCTTGGCATAGTCGACCAGCGCCGAGAGCGCCGCGTCGGGAAGCTCGGGCACGTCGTTGAGCACGACCGCGTCCAATCCCGAGAGCGCCCCGGGCGTGAGCGAGAATGCCTCGAGCCTGCGATGGTCCACCTGGCCCGCGTCCTGCCCGGCCGCGAGCGCGAGCGACAGCGGCGATCCCGCCTGCTGTGAGCCGTCGATCAGCCCGACCTGCGTGCGGCCGGACGGCCCGCCCGCGAACCAGCGGTGATTGTCGGCGTCGAGCGCGTCGTCGGGCAGGAAGGCCTCGCCGCCCAATGCCGGCGCCTCCGACAGCGGGACCAGCGCGGTGCCCTCGCCCGCGCCCAGGGTGACGAATGCGCGCCCGATTTCACGCCCCGCCTCGCGCACGCCGACCGCGATCTCGCCGGGCGCGGCGCCGTACCCGCGGACGGTGACCTCGGCCGCGCCGCCACCCCCGGATGCGGCGAACCAGATGCCCGAGGGGCGCGAGGGCAGCAGCTCCGAGAGCCCCGCGCCGCCGAACCCGCCACCGCCGCGTACGCGCGCGCCGGTGAGCGCGAGGTTCTCCGGCCGTTGGGTCTCGCCGACGGGTAACACGTAGAAGCGCACGTTCGGCGGCAGCGCGCGCGCCGAGTCTCGCCGCGCGGGCGACAGCCCCGCCACCTGCAGGTCCGAGATCAGGAACAGCTCCTTGTTGAGCTGCGGGCGCTTCCTGAGCAGCTCGACGCCCTGCGCGATCGCGGCCTCGAGATCGGTGGTGAACGGCCGCGGCTCGAGCGCACCGATCGCAGCCGCGGCGCGGCCATGGTCGGTGGTCGCGTTCGGGAACAGGGGCTCGGGTCGGGCATCGAACGGCACGACCTGGATCTCGTCGACCGGCTCGAGCGCGTCGAGCACGGCACGCGCCTTTTCCTGCGCGCGCTCGGACAACGCGGTGCGCGACTCGGTCGCTCCCATCGACGCCGAGCGGTCGATCAGCAGCACGACCGACGACGCCGCATCGGTCCCGCCCTTGCCGAGCGCGCCCTTGAACGCGGGCCGCGACAGCGCGAGCGCCAGGAGCGCGATGGCCAGCACGCGCAACGCGAGCAGCAGCAACTCGCGCAGGCGAAAGCGCCTGAGCTGGGCGACGTTGACCTCACGCAGGAACTCGACCGAGGAGAACGCGATCCGCTTCGGACGCTTGCGCGTCAGGAGGTGGATCACGATCGGGATTCCGGCCGCCAGAAGGCCGAGCAGGAACAGGGGGTTGAGGAAGGTCATGGCCTAATGAAGCCGCCTGCGCTTCTCCAGATAGCGGTAGAGCGCCTGGTCGTACGGGGTCGTGGTATCAAGCGCGACGTAGTCGATCCGGGCGCGCCGGCACTCGGTGCGGTAGCGCTCGGCCCACGCGTCGAGGCGCGCCTTGTAGCCGCCGCGCACTTCCCACGGCTCGAGCGCGACCTCCTCGCCCGTCTCCAGGTCGACGAACGTCGCCGCCTGGTCGAAGTCGAACGACCACTCCGCCGGGTCGAGGATGTGGAACACCAGGACCTCATGTTGACGATGCCGGAAGTGCGCGAGCCCGGACAGCACCTGGTCGGGCGGCGCCAGCAGGTCGGAAAACAGGACGATCAGGCCGCGCCGCCTGATCCGCTCGGCGAGGTGATGGAGCGACGCCGGCAGCGCGGTCTTCCCGCCGGGCACGACCGCATCGAGCTCGCGCAGCAGCACCTCGAGGTGCGAGCGGCGCGCGCGCGCGGGCACGAAGCGCTCGACCTTCTCGGCGAACGTCAGGAGTCCCACGCCGTCCTGCTGCTGCAGCATGAGGTACGCCAGCGAGGCCGCAAGCGCGCGCGCGTACTCGAGCTTGCTGAGAGCGCCGGGGCGCGAGACGTAGCCCATCGAGGCCGAGTGGTCGAGCACCAGGTGCGCGCGCAGGTTGGTCTCGTCCTCGTACTGCTTGACGTAGAAGCGGTCGCTCTTGCCGTAGACTTTCCAGTCCACCGACTTTAGCGAATCGCCCGGCATGTAGGGGCGATGCTCGACGAACTCGACCGAAAAACCATGAAACGGACTGCGGTGGAGTCCCGAGATGAAGCCCTCGACCACGAGGCGCGCCTTGAGGTCGACCCGCCCCAGGCGCGACACCACCGCCGGATCGAGGTAGCGGCGCGACAGGCCTCCAGCCTCCGCCGGGCTCACGCGACCTCGGCGGGAACCGCCTGCATCAGGTCGGCCACGATGCGATCCGCCTTCACGCCGTCGGCCTCCGCGTTGAAGTTGGTCACGATGCGGTGCCGGAGCACGAGCGGCGCAATCGCGCGCACGTCCTCGATGCCCGGCGCGAAGCGGCCCGCCAGCGCGGCCCGCGCCTTGGCTCCCAACACGAGGTACTGCGAGGCGCGCGGGCCGGCGCCCCAGGTCACCCAGTCCTTGATGAACTGCGGCGCGTCGGCCTCGGGCCGGGTCGCACGCGCGAGGCGCACGGCATAGCGCACGACGTGCTCCGCCACCGGCACACGCCGCACCAGGCCCTGGAGCGCAACGATGTCGTCGGCCCCGAGCACGCGGCGGATGTCCGGATCGCCCGCGCCCGTGGTCTCGAGCACGATGCGCTCCTCCTCGGCCTGCGACGGATAACCGACGGGCACGTTGAACATGAAGCGGTCGAGCTGGGCCTCGGGCAGCGGGTACGTGCCCTCGAGCTCGATCGGGTTCTGGGTCGCCAGCACGAAGAACGGCAGCGCCAGGTGGTGGGTCTGCCCGCCGGCGGTGACTTCCTTCTCCTGCATCGCCTGCAGCAGCGCGGCCTGGGTCTTGGGCGGCGTGCGGTTGATCTCGTCCGCCAGCACGATGTGCGCGAACACGGGACCCTGGATGAAGCGGAACACGCGCCGCCCCTCGTGGTCCTCGAGCACCTCGGTGCCGGTGATGTCCGACGGCATCAGGTCGGGCGTGAACTGGATGCGCGAGAAGCTCAGGTCCAGCGCCCGCGACAGGCTGCGGATCAGGAGGGTCTTGGCGAGGCCCGGCACGCCGACCAGCAACACGTGCCCGTTCGCGAACAGCGCGGTGAGCAGGCCCTCGATGACATCGCTCTGTCCGACGATCGCCTTGCCCAGTTCCGCCTGGATGGTCCGGTTCGCCTCACGCAGGCGTTCGATGCCCTCGAGATCTTTCAGCGTCTCCGCCATGCCCATCCTCCGGTCTTCTCGAAGCGCAAAAACCCGCCACGGCCGTTGCGCGGCCATCGCGGTTGGTGTCCTCATGGGCGCCCCACGCAACCCGGCGCGACGCGTTCGATCAGCCTAGCAGCGGCCACCGGCCGGGGCAACGCGGCCCCGCGCACTTGCGGGAATCGGACGAAAACATGACACGATCCCTAGGTCGACGGAGCCTCGCGCGGTTCCTTGACCCAATGGTTCGAGCCCTTGTTGCGGAAGACGGGCGCGGCCCGGTCGATCGGCAACACCGTCACCTTCTCGACCCGGTCGATGCGAAACGACTTGGGACCCTGATCGAGGTGACAGTAACCCTCGAGAAACAGCGTGCCCTCGCGCGCGAACAGGTGCGACGGCGTGACGCGCCGTGGCCCCTGGCCCTTGCTCCCGCCGCGATATTCGACGGTCAGGTCGGCCCGCCGCTCGATTGCGTCCTCGATGGGGACCAGGTCTGCCGGCAGGGTGTAGGGGATCTCGGAGAACTGATCGAACGTCAGGAGCGGTCCCGCCAGCTTGCACACGTCCTCGACCGTCACCACCTCGGCCGGCCCGATCGCGGCGACGCAGCGCCGGAACAGCTCCATGGTCGAGAGCGCGTCCGGCAGGGCGCGGTGCGCCGCCGCCTCCGGCAGACCGAGGAACTGGACGAGCGTCGGCAGCGCGTAATTGCGCGCGCCCGGGAACAGCCGCTTGGGGAGGAGTGAAGTATCCAGCGCCGCGATCCGCGGCACGCCCTTGCCGACCCGCAGCAGCGCATAGGTCATCGCGCCCAGGTCGAACGGGACGTAATGCGCGATCAGCACGCTCTCGCCCACGAATGCGCTGAAGCGCTCGACCGCCTCCGCCGGCGGCGCGCTCGAAGCGACCTCAGAGTCCGTGATGCCGTGGATCTTGATGACCTCGGTCGGGATCGGCACGCCCGGATTGACCAGCTCGGCGAACGAGTCCTCGAGTGCGATCGGGCAGGCCTCGCCCGGAGGGATCACACCGGGCCTTAGCCGGAATCGCACGCCCGCGATCTCGACCAGGCGCCCGGAGACGTTCGAGTAGCCGGTGGCCTCGGTATCGAAGGCGACCCAGCTGACGTCGACCAGCTTGCGCTGCATGAGGGGGGTGACGTCCATGCCGGCACTATAGCAGCAGGCGTGGCGGCCCGCGCCCGCGCGCCTTATGCTGCCGCCGTGACCTCCGCCCCCGCCCCCGCGCTCCTCCGCTTCGCCGGCAGCGACATCGCGCTGCTCGTGATCTACGGCGCGTTCCTGGTCTACGTGACGGCCCGCATCTTCGGCCCCGGGCGACGGGACGCGGCCGAGTACCTGGTGGCCTCGCGCGCGGTGACGCTGCCGGGTTTCGTGGCGACACTGGTCTCGACCTGGTACGGCGGCATCCTCGCCGTGGGCGAATACTCGTATCGCTACGGAGTGTCGAACTGGCTGGTGTCCGGCGTCCCCTACTACCTGTGGGCGGCTGTCTTTGCCATTTTTCTCGCGCGCCGCGCGCAGCAGAGTTACGTCTACACGCTGCCCGACCAGATCTACAACGCCTACGGCAGGCCGACGGGCGTGGCCGCCGCGGCCCTGGTCTTCGCCTACGCCGCACCCGCCAGCTACGTGCTGATGCTGGGCACCCTGCTCGGCATCGCGTTCGGGTGGCCGCTGTGGTTCGGTGTCGTGCTGGGGACGCTGTTCAGCGTGATGTACCTCTTCCGGGGCGGCCTGCGCTCGATCGTGATCACCGAGCGCATCCAGTTCGTGCTCATGTTCGGCGGCTTCGCCGTCATCCTGCCGTACCTGTTCGCGCACCACGGCGGAATCGCTTTCCTGCGCGCCCACTTGCCCGCGACGCACTGGCAGTGGAACGGCGGCAACGCGCCGCAGGCGGTCTTCGTGTGGTACGCGATCGCGCTCATCACGCTGGTCGAGCCCGCGTTCTACCAGCGCTGCTACGCGGCCAAATCGCCGCAGGTCGCGCGCAACGGAATCCTGATCTCGATCCTGTTCTGGATGGTGTTCGACTTCATGACCACCACCGTCGGCCTCTACGCGCGCGCCCTGCTGCCGAACCTCGCCGACCCCGCCCAGGCTTACCCCGCGCTTGCAGCGCTCGAGCTGCCTTCCATCGCGCTCGGCCTGTTCACGCTCGGGATGCTGGCGACCGTGATGTCGACGGTCGACTCCTACGCCTTCGTCTCGGCGGTGACGCTCGGGCGCGACCTGTGGTGGCGCTGGAAGGGCGGCGACGAGGACACGGTCGTCCCGCGCGCGACCCGCGTCGGCCTCGTGATCGTGGCCCTGGTGTCGATCACGGTCGCATTGATCTGGCGCGACGTGATCGAGTTGTGGCATGACTTCGGCTCGGTGGCGACGCCGGCGCTCCTCATCCCGACGCTGACCGCACTGTTCCCGCGCTGGCGCATGCGGCCCTGGTTCGCATTCGCCACGCTCGTGGGCGCGGCGCTCGTGGGCGCCGGGTGGCTGGTGGCCGGCAAGCTCGCGGGCGGTGCGTATCCGCTCGGCATCGAGCCCATCTATCCCGGCCTCCTGGCGTCCCTCGTCGTGTTCGGCTTGGACCGGGCGACTCGCAGATGACGATCGTCCGGTTTCGCAAGGTTGCGCTCGGGCTGCCCGAGGCGCTCGAATCAGCCCACATGGGCCACCCCGACTTTCGCGTGCGCGGCAAGGTCTTCGCCTCGCTCGGATCCCCGAAGGAGGGCTGGGGCATGATCAAGCTGACGCCGGAATAGCAGGCATCGTTCATCGGCGCCGAGCCCGCGATGTTCGTCCCGGCGAAGGGCGCGTGGGGCAAGGCGGGCGCGACCTGCATCGAGCTCAAGACCGCGAAGCCCGGGCCCCTCGGCGCCGCGCTGATCGCGGCCTGGCGCAACGCGGCCCCAGGGACGCTGGTGCGCGCCTTCGACGCCGGCGACCCCGAGGACTGAACCCGTGGACCTGATTTCGCATGGGACAGGGCGAGGCTGCCCACAGGAGGGGTGAACCATGACCATCCGCTGGATCCTCGCCGCCTTGCACCTGCTGGCGCTCGGAATCGGGCTCGGGGCCGTCTGGTCCCGCGGCCGCCTGCTGCGCCAACCGCTCGACGCCGCGGGGCTCAAGCGCGTGTTCGCGGCCGATTCGTGGTGGGGCGCGGCGTTCGGCCTCTGGGTGGTCACGGGCCTCGCACGGGCGTTCGGCCCGATCGAGAAGGGCGCCGACTACTACCTGCACAACGGGTTCTTCCTCGCCAAGATGGCGCTGCTGACCGTCATCCTCGCGCTCGAGATCGCTCCCATGGTGACGCTGATCCGCTGGCGCATCCAGCTCAAGAAGGGCGGGAGCGTCGATCCTTCGCCGGCCCGGATGTTCGCCCTGATCAGCGACCTCCAGGTCCTGCTGGTCGTGCTCATGGTGTTCGCCGCCACCGCGATGGCGCGCGGCCTGCAGCTCGGCGCCCGCCCCTAGATAGCGGGTGCGCCGGCCCGACCCCCGGTCTAGACTCGATGCGCCATGCGAACCTGCAACCGAGCAACCCCGTGAGCCGCGGCTTCGTCAAGGAGGACCCCTGGGAGGAGCCGGTCATCCCCCCGCGCGCGCCATTGCCGGAGGGCGTGCCCAACTACGTCACGCCGCGCGGCCTCGAGCTCCTGCGTGAGGAGGAGGCCGCGCTCGATGCCGAGCGCCTGAGCCTGCCGACCGAACGTGACGATGAGGTGGTGCGCCGCCAGCGGCTGATCGTGACGCGTCGGCTCAAGGACCTCGCGGGGCGGATCGCGATCGCCGAGGTGATCGACCCCGCGGATCAGACGCACGACACGATCCGCTTCGGCGCGCGCATCACCATCCAATCGAGCACCGAAGGCACGAGCGTCCTCCAGATCGTCGGCGTCGACGAGGCCGATCCGGTCCATGGGCTGGTCGGCTTCACCGCGCCGATCGCGCGCGCGCTCCTCGGCAAGGCCGTGGGCGAGACAACGGAGCTTTCAGCCGGCGGGGGGACCCGCAGCCTGCGCGTGCTGGCGATCGAATACGGACCGTCGCGCCCGTGAGCCAAAACCTCGAAATTCGTCCCTTCAAGCCCGGCGACATCCCCCATGTCCGCGCACTCTGGGCCCGGTGCGAGGGGCTCGGCGACGGTCCCGGCGATTCGGAAGTGGGCCTGGCGCGCTTCCTGGCGCGCAATCCCGGCCTCTCGGCCGTCGCCAGGCAGGGCGGCGAGATCGTCGGCGCGGCACTGTGCGGACACGACGGTCGGCGCGGGTTTCTCTACCGCGTGGGCGTCTCCCCCGCGCACCGCCGGCAGGGCGTTGCCCATGCGCTGGTGACCCATTGCATCACGGGCCTCAAGGCCGAGGGCCTCGAGCGCAGCCTGTTCTTCGTGCTGGGTTCGAACGACGGGGCGAAACGCTTCTGGGGAACGATGGGCGCAAAATGGCGGAAGCAGCTCGAGATCCACTCGATCGATCTCTGAGCCCCTAGAACAGCACGCCGCGCGTCCGCCTCCGATACTCCTCGTATTCCGGATAGTGCGCGCTCAACAGGGTTTCCTCGTAGCCCGCCTTGACCAGGAGGAAAGCGACGAGGAGCGCGCCCACGAGCGCGGCCAAAGGCGAGACCCCGCGCAGCACCAGCCCGAAGACGACCAGCACGATGGCGGTGTAGATCGGATGGCGCAGCCGCCCGTACACGCCGCTCGTCACCAGCGCGGCGCCTGCGCGCGGCGCGGGCGCGATCCGGACCGAGCGCCCCAGGGTCTGGATCGCGACGAAGAGCAGCGCCACACCGAGCAGGCACAGGAGATCTCCCACGACGCGGAGCACCGGGTCGCCGCCGACCGTGCGCGGCGACGGATCGAGCAGGGTGAGGAGCCCGAAGAGCACGACGACGGCCGATTGCACCGCGCCGTAGAGCCGACTCCTGCCCTCTGTGTTCACCCGCCGGACCCGCGCACGGAGAACCGTCCGGCCAGCGCGTTGCGCACGCAGGCGCGGACCTCCTCGTTGAAGTCTCCGCGCAGGATCCATTCCAGCAGGCCGCGGTCCTGGGTCGACAGCTCGCGCAGGGTGCGGCCCTTCGACTTGCCGAAGTTGAGCACGACCTCGTCGCCGATCCACTTGAGCTTGCCTTCGCCGTCGAAGGCGTCGGGATCCGCGGCGGGCGCGCCAACAATCGAGAGCGCGGCGACGTCGGTCGGCAGGTCCTCGTAACGCTCGAGCTGCGCCAGGATGACGTCGCGCGAGGCCAGCATGTCGGCCTCGGCCGAGTGCGCGCTCTTGAGCTCGCCACCGCAGTAGAGCGCGTAGGCGGCCGTGAGCGAGCGCGGCTCCTTGTGGTGATAGATGTCCTTGCCGTCGATCACGTTGCGCGACTGGTACTCGAGCCTGAGCCCTTCGCGCTTGAATTCCGCGGCCAGCAGCGGCAGGTCGTAGCGCCTTACCCCGAAGCCCGCGAAGTCGCAGTCCTCGAGCAGCTCGAACAGGCTCCGCGCCATCGCCGAGAACGGCGGCTCGAAAGCGACGTCCGCATCGGTGATGCCGTGGATCTGGGTCGCGCCGGGCGGGATCGGCACCGTCGGGTTGACGCGGCGCGTCTTGACGAGCGGCTCGGGCGTCGTGCCGTCGGGGCCCGTCGTGAACATCTTGAGTAGCGAGATCTCGACGATGCGGTCATTGCGCGGGTCGAGGCCGGTCGCCTCGAGGTCGAAGAACACGATCGGCCGCGCCAGCACGAGGCGCCGCGTTCCGGAAGCGGGAGCGCTCATTCGTTCGTGGTCGGGCCGCCCGACGCCGTCCAGGCACGCCAGCCACCGGCCATCGAGCGCACGTTCGTGTACCCCATGACCTGGAGCACGTCCGCCGCCAGGGCCGAGCGGTTGCCGCCGCCGCAGTAGAGGACGAGCGGCGTGTCCTTGTCGGGGAACACCTGGTCGACCTTGACCTCGAGCACGCCGCGCCCCAGGTGGGTCGCGCCCGGCAGGTGGCCCTTGCTCCACTCGCTCTCCTCGCGGATGTCGACGATCACCTCGGGCGTCTCCCCTGCCACCATGCCCTTGACGTCGTCGACCGTCGCTTCGCGGATGCGCGTCTTCGAGTCGTCCACCAGGTCCCGGAACGTCTTCGCCATGTTGGTCTCCTTATGCCCGCGGCGGCTCGAGCTTGAGCTTGGGCGCGGTGCGCGCGCGCGGTTTCGGCTTCTTGATGTCCGCGATCGCCTTCTGCGCCGTGTGGACCAGATGATCCCACACTTCATCGCGCACGAGCCGGCGCAATGGCGCGATCAGCTTCCTTTCCTTCAACCGCCCCGCCGCTCCGGCGGCCGCGAGCTGGGCGAACACCGAGGGGTCTCGCAGCAGCTGGGCGATCGTGGGGACGACGTGGCGCGCCTGCTCGGGCCGCGCCTTCCGCGCCCCGGGGTCGAGCGCCAGCGCGGTGAGCAGCCGCACGGCGGCCTCGCGCACCTCCTGGGTCTCGCCATACCGGACGGAGGCATAAGCCAGGTCGAACGCCGCGGGCAGCTTCGCGATGGCGAGCGCATCGAGCGCGGCCATCGGCACGAGGTCGCGCCAGCCGCGGTCGCCCATCGCCTCCGAGCAGGCGGCCAGCAGCTGGGGCGACTTCGAGTGCGCCAGCGCCTTGAGCGCGGTGGCCTTGACCAGGTACGAGCGCTCGCGGTCGAGCGTCTCGAGCAGCGCGGTCTCGCCCGCGGCCCCGAAGTGCCCGAGCGCGAATGCCGCGGCGCGCCGCGCGTGCGGATCCCTGTCCTCGAGCAGGGCGCTCTCGAGCGCCTTGCGCGCGGCTCCCGCGGCGCCGCCCTTCT
>JBKJOC010000383.1:0-3144 GCA_046595725.1 Candidatus Eiseniibacteriota bacterium | reverse complement strand
CGCCGACGACCGCAGCGACCCGATCTATCGCAATGCCAAGGTCGGCTTCGCCGTCAACGCGTACAAGAAGAAGGAGTTCAGCGCGCTCGTGATCGGTGATGTCAACCAGCTGCTGGTCCGCGGCGAGATCACGCAGCCCGACGGCAGCACGAAGAAGCGCTACCAAAAGCCGATCTTCAACGTGGGCGGCGAGGTCGCCTACAACGCCGAGGTCGCGCTGGCACTGCGTGGCGGCTACGTGCACGACGCCGACGGCAGCATCAAGGACCCGACGTACGGGTTCGGCGTGGGCTACAAGCTGTTCGACATCGATTTTGCGAGCATCCCGCAGGCGAAGGACCCGGACACCGGCCAGCGTCTCGCGCGCGTGAGCAAGTTCTCGCTCGCGGCCCACTTCTAGATCCGCCGACGTGACGCGCCGCCGCCTCGGCATGCTTGCGGTCGCGTCGTTGTTGGTCGCGGCAAGTTCCATCCCCCCGGTGGCCGCAAGTGTGGCCCCGGGGGATCTTGTCTTGAGCAAGACGCCGCGCGCCGCTTCCGCCCCTGTTGGCCAGCGGCGGGCGGTCACGGGGTCGTTCAACGGCATCAAGGGCGCGGCGGCCCCGCCGCCGGCCACGCTCTCCGAGTTGTCGCGCCGGCGCGCCCTCTTCCCGCACGAGATCTTCGGACGCGGCTTCGACCCTGCTCGCTCCATGCGCTCGGCCCTGCGCCCCGGCAAGGTCGACCTCTTCCAGAAGATGCGCCAGCGCGCCACGAGCAAGGCCGCGCTGGGGCCTGACGCCCCGCCGATGACGATCGCCAGCGTGCCCGGTGAGGACACGGTCAGGGTGCTGTTGCTGCGCGTCGACTTCCTGACGGACCGCGGCGGATCGGCCAGCTCGGGTGACGGCAAGTTCGAGCTCGTTCCGCGCGACTCGATCAACCGCCCGCTCGACCCCACGCCCCACAACCGCGCGTTCTTCCAATCGCACGGCGAAGCGCTCAGGCGCTACTACCATGACCAGATGGGCGGCCGTGTCGTGCTCGAGTTCTCGGTCTACCCGAGCGCGCCCGACTCGGCGTTCCACCTGTCGGACATGGCGGATTACGGGCCGTGGAAGTTTTCGACCGAGATCTACCAGGCTGCGGTCCTCCTCTTCCGCGACGCGCTGGTCGCGGCCGACACGACCGAGTCGATCCCGTGGGGCAGGTTCGACCGCGTGTGCATCGTCCACGCCGGGTCGGACCTGCAGAGCGACGTCAACCAGGACAGCCCCGAGGACATTCCGACGTTCACGATCGGCGTCGCCGACAGCGATGCGGTGGCGCTCGGGCCGGCGAAGACGGACACGGTGTTCTCGGCGGTCATTTCCCCCGAGTCGATCCGGCAGGACGGATTCGAGGGCACGATCAATGCCGTCATGGCGCATGAATTCGGGCACCTGGTGTTCGGCTGGCGCGACGTCTACGACGTCCAGTCGGGCTTGCCGACGGTCGGCTACTGGAGCCTGATGGACGTCGGAAACCTGGTCGGCAACGCGGTCACGCTGCCGAGCGGCACCGCGGTCTATGCCACCGGGATCCTGCCGCCCGCGGTCGATCCCTGGCAGAAGCGACTGGTCTACGACGACATGCCCGCCGCGCCCGAGCCCGTGTACGGCACAAGCGTGACGCTGGGGGACATCGAGGAAAACTTCGAGGTCTACAAGGTGCCGCTCTCGGGTGAGGAATACCTGCTGCTCGAGAACCGGCTCGACGACGTCAACGGTAATGGGCAGCTCACGATCCTGCGCGATCCCGCGACCGGTGTGATCCTGGGGCCCTCGGCGGCGGACACTCTGGAGTGGGACTTCCTCGTGCCCGGTCCCGGCATCCTGGCATGGCACGTCGACGAGAGCGTGGCGGACTTCTTCGGGCCACGCGCCGACCCCGGCTTCGGGCTCAACGTCAACCGCGCGCGCTTCGGGCTCCAGATCATCGAGGCCGACGGCCTCGACGACCTGGGCGACTTCAACTCGCCGTTCGCGCTCGGTGCGGCCACCGATCCCTGGTCGCTCGCCACCAAATCCCGGCTCAACGACACGACCGTCCCGCGGCTGCTCACGAACTCGGAGACCCATCCCCACCTCGATCTCCAGTTCACGTCCCTGCCGGGGCCTGTGATGACGCTGCGCGTGGATCGCCTGTGGGACCGCCCCGGATGGCCGGCGCACGTGATCCAGCCACCCGAGGGGATCAGCCCGGTGGTGTCCCCGCTCGGCACGGACCCTCAGGTGCGCATCGCATGGGCGGGAGGAGACTCCGCGGTCCATGTCCGGAACCCCGATGGTTCGCCGATGGTGCCCGGTGCGGCGGACGACATCGTCTTCCGCGCCAGCGGACCGCTGCGCCAGGTTGCGGTGGTGCCGCGCGCAACGATCTACGGCGGTCCGTTCCTCGCGGTCTGCGAGGACGCGCCGGACACGTTGGTGAGCGGCGGGACGGGCAAGCTCCACCTGATTCGCATCACGCCCTCGGGCGGCGTCGGGCCGATCCAGACCGTGCCGCAGCCCGCGCCGGTGACGGCGGGGCCTTCGACTCAAGTCTACCCCGCAGCCTGGACCTTCCCGCCCGTGAGCTCGATGCTGCCGCCGCCCGTGTTCACCGGGCTCGCGAACGGAAACGTGATCTGCAACGTGTTCTCGGGAACCCCCGGCGATGAAGTCGCGACTCCGGTGCTGGTGCGCACGCTCAATGGGCGCGTGACGGGCCTGACGGCCTACGGGGATCACTTCGCCGCGGCGAGCCTGGGCGGCGACCTGGCGAGCGATGTTGCCGTGCGGCCCGCGGCCCTCACCGCGGGCCACGCCTGGCAACCGCTGTCGTACGCCGTCAAGCAAGCGGGGGTTTGCATCGATGTTTGCGCCGACTTCCGCCTCGCGCTGGTCGATCGCACGGCCGGCGCGCTCCGGGTGTTCAAGAACGGGATGCTGGAGGAGGTCGCGACCGAGCAGAACCGCGAGCTCGGCGAGCCGGTCAACGCGCCCGCGCTCGACGATGTCGACGGGGACGGCCTGCCCGAGATCCTGTTCACGACCGCGAGCGGGCGCGTCGGCTACTGGAACGACAACGGCTCGCTGTCCCCGGGCTGGCCGCCCGAGGTCGAGCGCGAAGGCTTCGTGACGA
>JBKJOC010000083.1:0-3329 GCA_046595725.1 Candidatus Eiseniibacteriota bacterium | reverse complement strand
GGGTTCGCCGCCATCCCCGAACGCGCCGGCCACCGCCTCACCCCGTCGAGATCGGTATAGGTTGCGCCCGCCTCCTCGAACAGGACCGGGAAGGGCGCGATGTCCCACAGCGACACGTCGAACTCCAGGCAGGCATCGACGCTCCCCGACAGCACCAGCGCCGGCCCGCGCGCATCGCCGTAGCCGCGCGCGAGGCCGACCGCGCCGATCACGCGGCGAAAGCCGTCGTCGCCCAGCATGCGCAGGCCGTTCGAGAGCTGGCCGAGCGTGATCACCGACTGCCTGAGTTCGGTGGTGGGGGCGACACGCACGAGCGAGCCGTTCTTCGTCGTGCCGAGCCCGCGCGCCGCGCAGTAGATCTCGCCGTGCGCCGGCAGGTTGAGCACGCCGACCACGATGTCGCCGCCCGACTCGAGCGCGATCAGGTTCGACCAGTCGGGGATGCCGCGCAGGAACGGCCGGGTGCCGTCGACCGGATCGACGATCCAGCGCCGTCCGCTCCGGCCGGGGGAGTCGCCCGATTCCTCGGTCAGGATGCCGTCGTCGGGAAAGGCCGCGCGCAGCGCCTCGATGATCACGCGGTCGGCGGCGTGGTCGGCCTCGCTCACCGGCGAGAGGTCGGGCTTGATCGTGACGTTCGGGTCGTGGCGGAAAAAACGCAGCGCCGCTTCGCCGGCGAGGCGCGCGGCACGCGTCGCGACCTCGAGTTCGTGTTCCCACTGCGCCATCGATCGTCTCCAAGTCCCACTGCATCGCTAGGACTTGCCTAGAGTGCAGCGACTCCGGTTTTTGAGTTCACGAATCCATGAAATCTGTTGACGGCTTTGCGGGGGCGTTGCTAACTTCCGGCCGGTTTGAGAAAAATTTCACGACCCGGTGTCCACCGCCCGCGGTCGCGTTTCGGACCACGCGTTCCATGAAGGAATCGCCGCCGCCCGATGACTCGCACTCGACTCGCCCTGTTCGTAGGCCTTGGGATCGCCGTATGCGGTCTCGCGCTTGCTGCGTCGTCGCTGCAGGCGAAACCACCGACGGACACGCTGAACCCGGGCATTCCCACGAAGCCCGCCGGCCCCGCGCTCGAGCAGCCCATCAAGTACAGCCACAAGCTCCACGCCGGCAAGCTCGGGATCGATTGCGCCTATTGCCACACCAACGTGGACAAGTCTCCGGTCGCGAACTATCCGAACGTCGAGACCTGCATGAACTGCCACAAGTACGTCAAGCGCGCGACCGGCCAGACCAAGGACAGCCCCGAGATCGCGAAGCTGGCCAAGTATTACGCGGACAACAAGCCGATTCCGTGGGTCCAGGTGCACTGGCTGCCCGATCATGTCGGGTTCAACCACAAGCGTCACGTCAAGGCGGGGGTGAGCTGCTTCACCTGCCACGGCGACGTCCGGACCATGGAGGTCGTCTACCGCGTGAACACCCTGAACATGGGCTACTGCGTCACCTGCCACAAGGCGAACCGCGAAAACGCGGCGCACCCGGCGAGTCTCGACTGCTACACGTGCCACAAGTAGGACAAAGGTCATGAGCGACGAACATCCCGAGCAGCCGTCCTCGCTGAAGCGGCGCGACTTCCTGAAGCTGGTCGGCATCACCACGGCCGCCACGGCGGGCGCGGGCTGCCTGGAATTCCCGCCGCCGCCCGAGCGCCTCTATCCCTACGTCACGCCGCCCGAGAACGTGATTCCCGGCGTCGCGACCTACTACGCGACCACCTGCCGCGAGTGCCCGGCGGGCTGCGGGCTTCACGTCAAGACGCGCGAAGGCCGCGCCATCAAGCTCGAAGGCAACCCCGACCACCCGGTCAACCAGGGGCGGCTGTGCGCCCGCGGCCAGTCCGCGCTCCAGGGTCTCTACAATCCGGATCGCTGGACGGCGCCGATGGTTCGGCAGGCCGACGGCACGTTCAAGAAGTCGACGTGGGCGGAAGGCCTGCGCCTGCTCGCCGAGAAGCTCGGGACGCGCGCGGGCGCCATCCAGTTCTGGACCGGGCAGGAGACCGGCACGCGCCAGCTCGTCTACGACGCGTTCGTCGCCGGCCTCGCACCGGCCGAGAGAATCGCCTACGAGCCGTTCGCCTGGGAGGCCGTGCGCGAGGGCAATCGCCTGTCCTTCGGCAAGGCGCAGATCCCGACCTACGATTTCGAGGCGGCCGCGACGGTGTTCACGTTCGGCGCCGATTTCCTCGAGACCTGGATCTCGCCGGTCGAGTACGCGCGGCAGTTCGCGGCCTCGCACGGCGGCGACGCCTCGCGGGGACGCATGGTCGCGTTCGAGCCGCGGATGTCGCTCACGGGATCGAACTCCGACGAGTGGGTCGCGATCCAGCCCGGCACCGAGGCGATCGCCGCGCTCGCCATGGCGCACGAGATCGTGGCTGCCGGCCTGGCCAAGGGCCCGACCGGCGGCGTCGACCTCGCGAAGTACGCGGCCGACGCGGTTGCTGCGCAGATCGGCGTTCCGGCCGACGTGCTCAAGCGGCTCGCGCGCGAATTCGTCTCGAAGGGCCCTGCGCTCGCGGTCGCGGGCGGCATCGCGTCCCAGGGCGCGAAGGCGACCGAGGCCGTGGTGGCGGCGAACATCCTGACCTCGGTCGCGGGCGGCGTGGGCACGACGATTCACTTCGGCAAGACGCTCGACCTCGGCACCACGCACACGGTGCGCGACGCCCAGAAGGCGATCGAGTCGCTCAAGGCCGGCCAGGTGGGCGTGCTGCTCGTCCACGGCACGGACCCCGCGTACTCGCTCCCGCGGGCGCTGGGATTCGCCGAGGCCGCGAAGAAGGCGGCGTTCAAGGTCTCCTTCTCGTCCTACCCGGACGACACCTCGCAACTGTGCGACCTGATCCTGCCGGACCATCACCCGCTCGAGTCGTGGGGCGATCACCGCGGCTGGACCGGCGTGGCCTCGATGATCCAGCCGGTGATGCGCCCGGTGTTCGACACCATGAGCACGCCCGACGTGCTCTACGCGACGGCGAAGACGATGGGCAGGGCCCAGGGCGTGCTGGCCGCGCCCGGCTGGCTGGCGGAGCTCAAGGGCGTGTGGTCGGGCGAGAACTGGGACCAGGCGCTCCGGCATGGCGGCTCGTTCCGCGAGGCCGGCGGCGCGGCGGGCGGATCGCTCGGCGGCGGGGGGGGCGCGCTCGACTTTGCGCCAGCCGCGCTGGCGGGCGATGCGGGCGGCACGCCACTCGTGGTCTACGCCTCGCCCAATCTCTACGACGGCCGCGGAGCGAACAAGCCGTGGCTCCAGGAACTGCCCGACCCGGTGACCAAGGTGGTGTGGGATCACTGGCTCGAGATGCACACCGAGAC
>JBKJOC010000044.1:0-3375 GCA_046595725.1 Candidatus Eiseniibacteriota bacterium | reverse complement strand
CGACAAGATCGCGCGCCACGCCCGCATCATCATGGAGCAGGCCTCGAACATGGCGATCCTGACCAAGGGCCTGATGGATTTCTCGCACAAGGAAATGAAGGTCGTGCGTGTCGACATCAACGACCTGATCCGCCGCACCGCCGACTTTGTCCGGCCGCAGAACAAGTTCAACCAGGTCGAGTTCGCGCTCGAACTGGGGGAGGGCCTGCCGGCGATCACGGCCGACGCCGGGCAACTCCAGCAGGTCTTCATCAACCTCTTCCAGAACGCGGCCGAGGCGATGATCGAGAAGGGTACGCCCGAGAAGCGGATCACAGTGACGACCGGCTGGCAGGAATCCGGGGAGACCGTGCTGCTGAAGATCAGCGACAACGGCCCGGGGATGAGCCGCGCGATCGTCGAGAAGATTTTCCAGCCCACGTTCACGACCAAGCCGACGGGTCACGGCTTCGGCCTCTCGACCTGCTATCGTATCGCTGCCGCGCACCGCGGCCGCATCTGGGCCGAGAGCGAGGTGGGCAGGGGCGCGACCTTCGCGCTCGTCCTGCCGGTCGGCGGCCAGGCGGGCTGGTAGTCCCGAACGGAAGGTTCCTGCGATGAGTGACGCACCGCCGACGCCGCGCCAGAAGCGGCTTCGATTCCAGTGGAGCTGGGACGCGCTCTCGCTCGGATCGCTGGCCGGGATCGCCGTTCTGCTGTACCTGCTCTACCGCGTGCGGGGTGTGATCCTCGTGCTGGTGATGAGCGTGTTCCTCGCCTACGTGCTCGAGCCGCTGGTCGTCCTCGTCGCCCGGACGCCCCTGCCGAAGGGCCGCGCGCTCGGGCGCAAGGCCGCCTCGGCGCTGGTCGTCCTTTTGGCCACCGGCCTGATCGTCCTCAGCCTGTACTGGCTTGTGCCGGTGTTCTGGGGCGAGCTCAACCGCCTGGGCGGCGAGTTGCCCCGCTACTACAAGTTGATCGAGGACTGGATGCGCGACATGGCCGCGCGCCGCGGGATGGGCCTGCCGCCCGAGTTCTGGACCTCGGCGCAGGATCAGTACCACGGGCTCGTGCAGCGCACGGCCGCGGGGGCGTCGGCATGGGCGATGCAGCTCGTCCAGTCGCTGGCGTCGCTGCTCGGGCTCCTGGTGGTGCCGATCGGCGCGTTCTACATCCTGGCCGACGGCGGCTCGCTGACGAAGGGGTTCGTCGACGGGTTGCCGCAGTCGTGGCGCACGGTGGCGCACACGCTGTTGCGGGTCACCGACCACTCGCTCGAGACCTACGTGCGCGGTCAAACGCTCGTGGTCCTGATCGTCGGCCTGCTGGCGACGCTACTGTTCACGCTGCTCGGCGTGCGCTACTCGCTCGCGCTCGGCGTCCTGGCTGGACTCGCCGAGGCCGTCCCCTTCGTCGGGTCGATCCTGGTCGTGTCCGCGCTCGTGCTGGTCACCTGGGACCAGGGTCTGAACCAGATGACGGTCGTGCTGGTGTCGTACATCGTGCTCAACCAGCTGAACAATTATGTGATCACCCCCCGACTCATGAGCGAGCGGCTCGAGCTGCACCCCTTCGTCGTGATCCTGGCGGTGCTCGCGGGCGGATCGCTCGGCGGCTTCGTCGGCGCCGTGCTGGCGCTCCCGGCGACCGCGGTGCTGGTGGGCCTCGGCGCGGCGCTCTGGGGGGCGGGCAGGGGGCCGAGCCCGGCGCCGAAGCCGACGTGATCTCGGGTGTCGTGGCGCGCGTCGACCTGCGCGGGGTCGTCGTGCTCGACGACGCGGGCGCCCTCTCGTTCGTCCCCGTGCGCAAGCGCCTGATGGACCCCGGCGCGCGCCTGGGCAACGCGATCGTGGTGGGGGACCGCGTCACGGTCGATGCCGGCAGCGTGCAGACGATCGCGCCCCGAAGGAACCGCTTCGAGCGTGCCGCCGCCGGCGCGTCCGCGAGCGGGCGCCTCCAGGTCACGGCCGCAAACCTCGACCGCGTCCTGGCCGTCGTCGCCCTGCGCGACCCGCCGCTCTCCGAGGGGCTGGTCGACCGCTTCGCCATCACCGCCGAGTTCCTCGGACTCCCCCTTGCGCTGGCGTTCACCAAGTCGGACCTCGCCTCGCCGAAGGAGATCGACGCCGCGCGCGCCCTCTATGCGCGCGCCGGCTACGAGACTTTCGTCGTCGCCGCCAGGGAAGGCCGCGGGATTGCCGATCTCAGGCGGGCGCTCGAGGGCACGCGCACGCTCCTAGTCGGGCACTCGGGGGTCGGCAAGAGCACGCTATTGAACGCGCTCGTGCCCGGGCTCGAGCTCAAGATCGGCGAGGTCAACGAGAAGACCGGCAAGGGCCGCCACACGACGACGGCGGCGACACTCTTCAGGATCTCGGACGGCCCGCCGCCGACCGAGGTCATCGACACGCCCGGCGTGCGCGCGTTCGGCCTGCCGCGCATCAAGGCCTTTGACCTGGCGCGGCTGTTCCCCGAGTGCCGGGACCGCGGCGATTGCCGCTTCAACGATTGCTCGCACCGGAGCGAACCCGACTGCGCGGTGCGCGCGGCGCTCGAGGACGAGATCCTGGGACCGGCACGCTATGCCGCGTACCTCAAGCTGCGCGCCGAGCTCGAGGGTTCGGCGCCCGCGCGCGACGCGATCCGGCCGGGCGGGCGCGCGAAGTCGAGGGGCCGCCGCCCGTGAACGCGATTTCGCCCGCCTTCACGCACCTCGAGTGCACCGCCTGTCGCCGCCGCTTTGCTCCGGATGCCTGGCGCGGCCTGTGCGAGTGCGGGCGCCCGCTGGCGGCGCGCTACGACCTTGCCGGAATTCGCGCGCGCGTCGACCGCGATGCGATCGCCTGTCGCGAACCCACGCTCTGGCGCTACCGCGAGCTCCTGCCCTTGTCGCTCGAACGCCCGCCGATCACGCTCGGCGAGGGCTTCACTCCGCTCGCCGCGGTGCCCTCGTGGGCCGAGCGCCTCGGCCTCTTGGAGCTCCGGATCAAGGATGAGTCGCTCGAGCCGACCGGCTCGTTCAAGGCCCGCGGCCTGTGCCTGGCGGTCAACCTGGCGCACGCCTTCGGCGCGCGGGTGGTGGCGCTGCCGTCCGCCGGCAACGCGGGCGGCGCGCTCGCCGCCTACGCCGCGCGCGCCGGAATCGAGGCCCGCGTGTTTGTGCCCGAGGATTGCCCGCGCGCGTTCGTGCTCGAGGCCGAGGCGCTGGGCGCCATCGTGACCCTCGTTCCCGGGTTCATCACCGACGCGGGGCGGCGCATGCGCGAAGTGATGGAGCCCGGCTGGTTCGACCTCTCGACGCTCAAGGAGCCGTTTCGCGCCGAAGGCAAGAAGACGATGGGCTACGAGCTGGCGGAGCAGGGCGGCTGGACGCTGCCGGACGTCGTGATCTATCCG
>JBKJOC010000394.1:0-3599 GCA_046595725.1 Candidatus Eiseniibacteriota bacterium | reverse complement strand
CCGATGTTGTAGTAGCGCTTGATGGTCACCGACTCTTCGCCGTTCCAGGTCGCGTTCATGGTCGGGAACTCGCGCAACGCGAGCGCCGTGGCCTTGACGAAGAACGGCGTGAAGGTCAGCTTGACGCCGTCCCTGGCGAGCCGCTCCTTGTGCGCGTTCCGGAGCTTGACGATCGCCGACATGTCCACCTCCTCGAACGTCGAGGTGTGGACCGCGGTAAACTTGCTCTTGACCATGTGCTCGGCAATCGCCTTGCGAATGCCGGTAATCTGAACGATCTCCTCGGCCGGTCCCGTGGACGGCCGCGATCCCCCGCCACCGCCCGCCTGGGGCGGCGCGACCTTGCCGGCCCTGACGTCCGCGATGTAGCCCAGCATGTCGTCGCGCGTGACGCGCCCGCCCAGGCCCGAGCCCTTGATCCACGCGGGATCGACCTCGTGTTCCTTCGCCAGGCGACGCACGACGGGCGAGTAGCGCGTGTTTCCGTTGCCGGTGGACGGTCCGCCGAAGGTCGTTGCCCCACGCGAAGGGGCCAGCGTCGGCGCGGGCGGCGCGGGCGACTTGGGCGGCTCGGCCTTCGCCGCGGCGGTCGCCATCGAGGCATGCGCGGTCAGCGTCTGCGAGCCGGCCGAAGCCTTGGCGCCGGCCTGGGCCGTGGTCGCCTGCGGCACATCCGCCATGGTTTCGCCGGCGGCGAGCAGGTACGCGATCTTCTCGCCGATCGGGACCGTGCCCGACTCGACCAGGATCTGGCCCAACGTACCCGAGCCGGGCGACGGAACCTCGATCGTGATCTTGTCGGTCATGATCTCGACCAGGGGCTCCTCTTCCTTGACGGTGTCGCCCACGTTCTTGAGCCACTTCGAGATGGTCCCTTCGACCACGCTCTCGCCCAGCTGCGGCACCACGATCGAAATCGGCACGTTGGATTCCTTTCGATCAGTACGCGGCAGCCTGCCGCAGGGTGTGCACGATCTTGTCCACGTTGGGCAGGAACTCGTGCTCCATCGTGGGGGCGAAGGGCATGGCCGGGACGTCGGGCGCGGTGACGCGGAAGATCGGAGCGTCGAGGTACTCGAACACGGTCTCGGTGATGGTGGCCGCGATCTCGGCGCCGACGCCGAGCGTGCGCTGGTCCTCGTGGACGATCACGACCTTGCCGGTCTTCTTCGCGCTCTCGCAGATGGTCTCGCGGTCGAGCGGCTGCAGGCAGCGCAGGTCGACGACTTCGACCTCGATGCCCTCCTCGGCGACGATCTCGGCGGCCTTGAGCGTGTGATGGAGCGTCAGGCCGTAGGAGTACGCCGTGACGTGCGTGCCGCGGCGGCGGATCGCGGCCGGGCCGAGCTCGGTGATGTAGTCGCCCTCGGGAATCACTTCCTTGACCGAGCGGTAGAGCTTCTTGTGCTCGAAGAACAACACCGGGTCCGGGTCCCGGATCGCGGCCTTGAGCATGCCCTTGGCGTCGGACGGGAACGCCGGCACGCAGACCTTGATGCCCGGCGTGTGGACGAACCAGGCCTCGACCGACTGCGAGTGGTAGAGGCCGCCCGAGACGTCGCCGCCATACGGGCAGCGGATCACGACCGGGCACGTCCAGCTGCCGCCCGTGCGATAGCGCATGCGCGACGCCTGCTCGATGATCTGGTCGATGCCGCAGGTGATGAAGTCGGCGAACTGGATCTCGGGAATCGGACGCATGCCGACGATCGCAGCGCCCACGCCGGCACCGACGATCATCGACTCCGACAGCGGCGAGTCGATCACGCGGTCGGCGCCGAACTTCTCCCACAGGCCTTTCGTGGCCTTGAACACTCCGCCGTAGAAACCGATGTCCTCGCCGATGCAGAACACGCGCTCGTCGGCTTCCATCTCCTCGTACATCGCCTCGGTGATGGCCTCGATCATCGTCTTCGGCCTGGCGGCGGTTGCGGCGTCCTGCGTGGTCGTGGCCATGGACTCCTCTTCCTCTTGGTTCGCCCGCGTCACGCTGCGGGAGTCGTGCCGCGAGTGGCGCGGCGCTGCTGGCGTTCACGGTGACGAATCACGGCCGCTCGATGTTCAGCCTCGTCCTCGGGCCCCAAAAGGAGCGGCGGCACGGGCACGGGGCGGCCCTGATCGTCGATCGCGACGAACGTCACGAAGGCGGTGCTGGTGTGGCGGCGACCGCTGGTGCTCAGGTTTTCGCTCTCGACGTCGACGCGCACTTCCATCGACGAGCGCGAGGTGTGCGTCACGCGCGCCTTCAAGTGCGCGACGTGTCCCATCGGAATCGGAACCTCGAACGACAGGTCGTCCATCGAGGCGGTGACGCAGATCCTCCGGGCGTGACGATGCGAGGTGATCGCGGCGACAACGTCGATCCAGTGCATCACGGTGCCGCCGAGCACGAACCCGAGCGGGTTGGTGTCGTTCGGCAGGACCAGCTGGACCATTTCCGTCTCGGATTCCGACGCCTTTCTCGGCGCGGGAACCGTCTCCCCCGCGATGGCTCCCACCGCCTACTTGTATCCGCCGAACGTACCCGGCGCGAAGACGTCCTCGTAGGTGGCGGAGGCTTCCGCGTACGGCTGCGCCTCGGCCCAGGCGAGGGCTTCCTCGATCTGCTTCTGGATGTCGGCCTGGATCTCGGCGCCTTCGCCGGGCTTGAGCACGCCCTCTTCGAGCAGCACCTTCTCGTAGCGCGGGAGCGGATCCTTGGCCTTCCAGGACGCCACTTCCTCGTCGCTGCGATAGTTCGCCGGATCGATCTCCGAGTGCCCGTACCAGCGATAGGTCTTGCCCTCGATCAGCGTCGGGCCCTCGCCATTGCGCGCGCGCTCGATCGCCTTGTTGGCGGTCTCGTAGACTTCGATCACGTCGTTGCCGTCGATCGTGATGCCGGGCATGCCGTAGGCCTTGGCGCGATCGGAAAGGTTGACGAGCGCGGTCTGGAGCGAGAGCGGCACCGACTCGGCCCACAGGTTGTTCTGCACGAAGTACACCACCGGCAGCTTGTGCACCGCGCCGAAGTTGAGCGCCTCGTGGAAGTCGCCGCGTGCCGTGCCGCCGTCGCCCGTGTAGGCGATCGCGACCAGGCCGTTCTTCTGCAGCTTGTAGGCGAGCGCAACGCCGGTGGCGACCACGACCTGCGCGGCGACCGTCGAGGCCGGCGTGAGGACGCGCAGCGGCGCGTAGCCGTAGTGGCAGGGATGCGACTTGCCGCGATCGGGCGAGACGGCGCGCGCGAGGATCTGGGCGAAGATCGCCTTGAGCGGCACGCCCTTGCCGACCGACGCCGGCAGCTCGCGATGCGAGGGCCCGATGAAGTCGAGTTCCTTGAGCAGGAACGCGGGCACGAGCGTGATCGCCTCCTGCCCCACCGCCGTGTACATGTTGCCGAGCATGCGGCCCTGGCGGAACAGCTTGCGACCGCGCTCGTCGATCAGGCGCGACGTGTACAGGCGGCGATACAGCTCCTTGGCACGATCTTCGGACAAATCGATGCGGGCGAGACCGCTCGCGGCGGTCTTCGTGCGACTGCTCACCGAGGCCCCCTTTCATGGGTCTGCGTCGGGTTCGGATGCGCTCAACGTGCCGGGCAGTGGGCCCGGCCCTCT
>JBKJOC010000296.1:0-5508 GCA_046595725.1 Candidatus Eiseniibacteriota bacterium | reverse complement strand
GAACCTGTCGGACCTGCGCAGCACGGTCGCGACCGTGCAGCAGATCTACAACGCCAACTACCAGTTCGCGGTTCCGCCCCCGATGCCCACCCTCACCGCCGAGGCGGGGGACGGCGTCGTGCACCTGGCGTGGGACGACGTCGCCGAGCGCGGGGTCGACCCGGTGACCAACGAGTTCGACTTTGAGGGCTACCGCATCTACCGCGCGACCGATCCCGAGTTCACGGACGCGCAGGTAATCTCGACCGGATCGGGCTCGGGCACGCTGACCGGCAACGGCAAACCGATCGCGCAGTTCGACCTGGTCGATCAATACAGCGGCTACTCCAAGCGCGTGGTCGACGGCGTCGCCTACTGGCTGGGCGACGACACGGGCATCACGCACGTGTGGACCGACTCGACGGTCAAGAACGGTCAGCTCTACTACTACGCGGTCACCGCCTACGACTTCGGCTTCGACGCCGGGCCCGGGCTCGACTCGCTGTCGTTCTACCCGTCCGAGAACGCGATCGCGGTCTCGCGCACACCGCGCGGCGGCACGATCCTGCCCAAGAACGTGGTCCAGGTGCGCCCGGAGCCCCGGGTGGCGGGCTATACGCGCGCCACGGCGACGCCGGCCGAGCACGTCGTGGTCGACGGCACGGGCACGGTCGAGATCCAGATCATCAATTCGAGCGCGGTGCGGGACGGCCATATCTTCAAGGTGACGTTCGCCGCCAACGACTCGGACAGCGTTCGCGCGGAGACCTATTCGCTGGTCGACAGCACGACCGGCGAGGTCCTCTTCGACCAGGGTCGCGACTTCGCGGGCGTCGGCATCGGCCCGACCGCCGCGGGCCTCCTGCCGATCGTCACCACCGACTCGCTGGTGCGCTTCGACGTCCTGGCCTCGGGCTTCGTGCCCGGCAGCCCGACCGATGCAAAGCTCAAGGTGTCCTACCAGCCGGTGCTTTCGCCCAATGTCAGGCGACCCGGTTACCCCGAGGACTTCGCGATCCGATTCGCCAACACGGTCGTCGACACGGCGCTCAAGCCGGTGATCGGACTCGGCCAGCCGGCCAAGTTCGAGATCTTCGCCCACACGCCCACCGGCGACCGCAAGATGGACTTCTTCTTTCGGGACCGGGACAATGACGGCACCCTCTCGCGCACGGACGAGAGAATCGACATCGCGACCTATATCGCGTTCGCGGGGGAGAGCGCGCAGGTAACGTGGCGCGTTGAACTCGACACCACCGGTCAGGGCGCTCGGGGACCGCTGAGGCCACCCGCCGGCGGCGACCTGTACGAAGCAAAGCTGATCAAGCCACTCTCGGCGTACGACGTGTTCGTCTTCAGGACCACCGGCGACAAGGTCGTGGGAAGGGCGGACGGCAGTGTCGCGAACGATCCCTACGTCGTGCCCAATCCCTACATCGGTGCCGCCAGCTTCGAGCCGGGCCGCTTCGCGACCTCGGGCCGCGGCGAGCGCCGCATCGAGTTCCGCGGCGTGCCGCTCAACGCGGTGGTGCGCATCTACACCGTGCGCGGTGAGCTGGTGCAGACGCTGCGCCAGGACGGCTCGCTGCAGTCGTTCGTGCCGTGGGACCTGCGCTCCAAGGACAACCTCGACATCGCACCCGGCCTCTACCTGTTCCAGGTCGAAGCCCCGGGCGCGAATGCGAAGGTCGGGAAATTCGCGGTGGTCAAGTGAGCCGCCGCCTTGGTCTCGGTGCCGTGGTCGCCTGTGCGACCCTGCTCGCGGGCGCGGGGCAGGCATGGGCGCAGACCAAGGTCGGGACCACGATCGGCACCTTCATGCGCATCGAACCCGACGCCCGCATCGCCGCCATGGGCAATGCCGGCGTCTCCTTCGACAACGGTCTCGAGGGCTTCTACTTCAATCCCGCGGCGCTGGCGCGCAGCACACGTCACGAGATCGCATTCACGCACAATGCCTGGATCGCCGACATCGCGTATGACCACGTCGCGGCCACGTTCCCGATGGGGAAGACCGGCAACGTGGTGGCGACCATCACCTCGCTGCGCTCGGGGGAGATCCTCGTGCGCACCGTCGACATGCCGCTCGGCACCGGGGAACTCTACAGCGTCTCGGACCTCGCCCTGGGCGTGGGCTGGGCCCGCCCGGTGACCGATCGCTTCTCGGTGGGAGTCCAGGTCAGCTACCTGCAGGAGCGCATCTGGAACTCGACGCTCCACTCGGCTGTCCTGGGATTCGGGACGCTCTTCAAGACGAGCGCCAACGGGCTCGTCCTGGGCGCGAGCCTGTCGAACCTCGGCACGGGCGGCGGCTACTCGGGCAGGGACCTGGGCGTCACCTTCGACCAGGACCCGGACGCGAACGGCGACAACGGCACCATCCCCGCCGAGGTGCTGACCGAGCAGTTCGGTGTACCGGTGCTGCTGCGCTTCGGCGTCGCGGTGCCGTACCGCATCAACGGCGCGAACCGCCTGCGCTTCGAGCTCGACGCGCTCCACCCGAGCGACAATTCGGAGAGCCTGAACCTCGGGGCGGAGTACGCTTACCGGGAGCGCTTTGCGCTGCGCGCCGGCTGGCAGAGCCTGCTCCAGCGGGACGCCGAGGGCGGACTGACCCTCGGCGCCGGCTGGACGGGGGAGATGAACAATTCCCTCGGTTACGATTTCGCCTATGCGTTCGCCGACCAGGGACGCCTGGGCTCCACCCACCGGGTGACGGTGGGAGTCGATTTCTGAGCACCCACCAAGGGAGCAACCTGTGAGACACCATGGCCTCAACAACGCTCTCTTCCCGCGCGCCCTGCTCGCGGCCGTCTTCATGGCGACGCTTTTGTGTACCGCGCCGCCCATGCCGGCGGCCGCGCAGACCACCGACGCGCTGCTCGATACCCTGCAGCACACGGGCGTCCTCTACTTCTGGAACGAGGCGAATCCAGCGAACGGCCTGATCAAGGACAGGAGCACGGCGGGCTCGGTGTCGAGCATCGCCTCGACCGGCTTCGGCCTGTCGGCGATCACGGTCGGCGTCGATCGCGGATGGCTCGACCGCGACGCCGCGCGCACGCGCACGCTCACGACGCTCCAGACGTTCTGGAATGGGCCCCAGGGTTCAGCCGTCAACGGCATGATCGGCTACAAGGGGCTCTACTATCACTGGCTCGACATGAACTCCGCCACCCGCACCTGGGACGCGGAGCTGTCGACCATCGACACCGCGCTCCTGTTCGCGGGCATCCTCGACGCCAAGCACTACTGGACCTCCGGATTCTCCGAGGACGTGCAGATCCGGGCGCTCGCCGATTCGATCACCTGGCGGGCGGACTGGAACTTCATGCGCAATTTCAATACCAGGATCTTCATGGGTTGGAAGCCGGGAACCGGGTTCAGCGGGTTCGGCCTGTGGCAGGGGTACAACGAGGCGATGATCATGTACCTGCTCGCGCTCGGCTCGCCGACGCACCAGGTGCCGACCAACGCCTGGAACGCCTGGGTCAGCACCTATCAATGGCAGACGCACTACGGTTCCTCGTTCGTCATCTGCCCGCCGCTGTTCACGCACCAGTACTCCCATTGCTGGGTGGACTTCCGCGGCATCCAGGACCCTTACATGGTGTTCCGCTCCAGCAACTACTTCGAGAATTCGCGCCGCGCGACGCTGGCGAATCGCGCGTACTGCATCGCGAACCCGGGCGGCTTCGTCGCCTACAACGACAGCCTGTGGGGACTGACCGCGTCGGACGATCCGCTCAACGGCTACCTGGCGCACGGCGCGCCGCCGGCTCAGAGCGACAACGGCACGATCACGCCGACGGCGGGCATCTCCTCGCTGCCGTTCACGCCCGAGGTCTCGATCCCCCTGATCCGGAATCTGTGGAACAACTGGCGCGGCTCGCTGTGGGGGCCGTACGGCTTCAAGGACGCGTTCAATCCGACCTACGGCTGGACCGCCACCGACTATCTCGGCATCGACCAGGGGCCGATCGTCATGATGATCGAGAACTACCGGACCGGTGCGCACTGGACGCGCATGATGGCCGACGACCAGATCCAGCTCGGCCTGACGCGCGCGGGCTTCGTACTCCAGCCCAGCACCGGCGTCATGACCGGACCTTCCGGCATCGGCGTTGCGCTGCGCGGCGTCGACCCGAACCCGGCGCACGAGCGCACCACGATCCGTTTCTCGCTCGCCAGCAAGGGCTTTGCCCGGCTCGAGGTGTTCGATGCCCGCGGGCGCCGCGTTGCCCAGCCGCTGGCGGCAGAGCGGGAGGCGGGGGATCACCAGGTCGCGCTCGCGACCGACGGCTTCTCGCCCGGCATCTACTGGATCAGGCTTTCGACTCCGACCGGCGTGGCGACCTCTCGCTTCGCGCGGGTGCGCTGAAACCTCGCCCCATGGCGGACGCCCCGGAAGCGCTGGCCGAACCCGGCTCTGCCCCCGCGAAGGTCCGCGCGCTCCCGGGAGCGATCACGCTCGGCGACGAGCGCAGCTCCGTCCACCTGACCACGCGCGGCGCGGGCGTCTCGATGTTCGAGGCCTACGCACTCACCCGCGGCTCTCCCGATCCGCGCGACGACGACGGCGGCTGGTTCATCTACCTGGACGAGTCCGCCCGTGCGCCCTGGTCGATTGGAGCGGCGCCGTGCCCGCCCGCCCATGGCGGATCCGCGACGGCAGGTGCCGCCGCGGATCTTGTCACGTTCACGCGCACGCAGCACGGCATCGAGGCGCGCATGAACGTCCACGCGCTGCCTGCGCGCGCGCTCGAGGTCCGGCGGGTCTCACTGGTCAACGCCAGTGCAGAAACGCGCACTCTCGGGATCACCAGCGCCTTCGACATCGTGCTGCACGATCCCGACGCCGACCTTTCTCACCCGGCGTTCTCGCGCCTGTTCGTCCAGACCGCCTGGGACGAGACCGAGGGCTCCGTGCTGGCCTCGCGCCGTGCGCGTGGGGCTGGGGAGACGTTCCCGCACCTGGCCCACGCCCTGCTCGAAGACACCACGCCCGAGTACGACACCGACCGCGCGCGCTTCCTCGGCCGGACCTCGGGACGCGATCGACCGCTCGCCCTTCTCGCTGGCGGTCCGCTGGCGCGCACCTCCGGCAACGTGCTCGATCCCATTGCCGCGCTGCGGGTGACGCGCACGCTCAAGCCGGGCGAGTCCTGTGACCTGACATTCGTGCTCGCTGCCGGGTGGTCCCGCAAGGAGGCGCTGCGCGCCGTCGCGCAGGCGCGCGCCGACGGTTACGAGCGGCTGCACATGGGAGCCGCTCCGATCGAGCCCGAGGCGGGCTTCGACGCTGAGTTTGCATCGGAGGGGATGATCACGGCGGCGCACGAGTCCCTGCCGGGCAACGCGCCTCAGGCCGAGCCGCTGCTCTTCTGGAACGGCACCGGCGGCTTCACCGCGGACGGGCGCGAGTACGTCGTGCGCCTCGAGCCCATCGAAGGCGGGCACGCCAGGCCGCCCCAGCCGTGGATCAACGTGATTGCGAACGAGCATTTCGGGTTCCTGGTGAGCGAAAGC
>JBKJOC010000278.1:0-6446 GCA_046595725.1 Candidatus Eiseniibacteriota bacterium | reverse complement strand
GACTCGCACCTGCTCGACGTCGCGCGCCTGCTCGGCCCGGGCGGCGCGCTGGCGCGGAGCTTCCCCGGCTACGAGGCGCGCGAGGCGCAGCTCGCGTTCGCGCTCGACGTTGCGCGCGCACTTGAGGGCGGCGGCGTCCTCCTCGCCGAGGCGCCGACCGGCGTCGGCAAGTCGCTGGGTTACCTGGTGCCCGCGCTCCTGTGGAGCCGGCGCGAGCGCGAGCCGGTCGTGATCTCGA
This sequence comes from Candidatus Eiseniibacteriota bacterium, assembly GCA_046595725.1. Taxonomy (GTDB): domain Bacteria; phylum Eisenbacteria; class RBG-16-71-46; order RBG-16-71-46; family DASYSL01; genus JANPEF01. The sequence goes on along the minus strand of JBKJOC010000278.1, from coordinate 6,208 downwards.
CTCACACCAAGCAGCTGCAAAACCAGCTCACCGACGTCGACGCGCTCCGGCTCTCCGCGCTGTTCGACGTTCCCGCCCGCATCGTGCGGCTCAAGGGGCGTTCGAACTACCTGTGCCCGCGGCGCTGGCGGCACTTCCTGGTCGAGCACAAGAAGAAGGGCCGCGGCGCGACCGTGGCCGAGAAGAGCGCTGCGGATTGGGTGGAGGACACCAGGACCGGCGACCTCGACGAGTTCGACTTCGGCGCGCACGCGGGCGGCGGCGCACTGCGCATGCGCATCGCGTGCGAGCCCTCGATGTGCCATCCGGGCGCGTGTCGCACGGGCGACTGCCCGTGGCGCAGGGCGCGCCAGAAGTCCGCCTCGGCGGAAATCGTGGTGGTGAACCACGCGCTGCTGGTGACCGGGCTGCCGGGATCGAACGTGCTCCCGCCGTTCCGCGCGCTGGTGGTGGACGAGGCGCATCACCTGGACGGCGTGTTCACGGCGCAGTCGACGGTTCGCCAGTCGCTGTCGCGGCTGGACCTTCTGCTCACCCTGGTCCATGGCGAGCGGCCGGGCCGCGGCCGCGGCGCGCACGCTGGCGGCCTTGACCTGCTGGCCCTGATTGCCGTGGGCACGGAGGGCCGGCTCGGCAGCGCGCACAGAAAAGAGCTCAAGGAGCACCTCGAGGCGCTCGCCGCGCTGGGAGTCCCGATGCGTGAAGCGGCGCATGGATTCTTCGCGCAGGTCGCGGGCAGCCTGACGCGAGGGGCGGCGGGGGCCCCGGATTCCTACGAGCCCCGCGCGCGTTTTCGCCAGGTCGAGGACGTGGTCGGCGACCTCTACCATCCGCTCGAACTCCTGTTCTCGTTCGGGCGCGAAGGCGAGGAGCGCTGGCAGGGCACGCTCTCGTGTGTCGCGCGCGCGGACCCGACGCCCGAGATGGAGGAGCTGACCGGCGATGTCGCCGCCGCGCTCGGGGCGTGGCAGGAATGGCAGGCCGGGCTCAGGTTTTTGACCGATCCCAGGGATCAGGAGTTCGTCTACTGGCGGGGCGGCGCCCGCGCCGAGACCGCCGAGCTCGCGGCCGCGCCGGTCGACGTCGCGCGGCGCGTCCAGCAGGGACTGCTGCCCGAGCTGAGCAGCCTCGTCCTGACCTCGGCGACGCTCACGACGGGCGGATCGTTCCGCTATGTCCGTGAGCGCCTGGGGCTGGCGGAGGACGTGGCGTTCACGGTGTCCGAAACCGTGTATCCTTCGCCGTTCGACTTCGCCCGCCAGCTCGGGGCCTGGGTCCTCGATCCCGAGGGCGGGGAGGACGGTGCGATCGAGGCGGTGGGGCGGCTCGCGCAGTCGCTCGGACGCAACACGCTCGCGCTCTTCACCTCGCACCTGGCGCTGCGGCGCGCAGCGCGCCAGCTCGCGCCGCTGCTCGAGGGCGTGATGCCGGTCTGGGCCCAGGAGCTCGACGGCAGCGCGATCGAGCTCGCCCGGCGTTTCCGCGCGGCGCGCGGCGCGCTTCTGCTCGGGACTGCGAGCTTCTGGGAGGGCGTCGACTTTCCGGGAGAGGCGCTGGAAGTCCTGGTCGTCACGCGCCTGCCGTTCGCGGTGCCGACGGATCCACTGGTCGAGGCGCGCTGCGAACGGATCGACGCCCTTGGCGAGTCGAGCTTCGCGCGCGCGATGGTGCCCGAGGCGGTGCTGCGCTTTCGCCAGGGCGTGGGCCGGCTGGTCAGGCGCAAGAGCGATCGCGGCGTGCTCGCGATCCTGGACCCGCGCATCGTGAGCAAGGGCTATGGCGCGCAGTTCCGCCGCGGCCTGCCGGTCGCATTGCGCCACGCGAAGAACCTCGACGCGCTCGTTCACGAGGCGGCCGAGTTCCTGGGACCCGGGGAGGAGGACGAATGATCGAGCTCGACGGCAGCAGCCTGACGCTCGAGGCGCTGGTCGAAGTCGCGCACGGCAATGCGCCGGTCGCGCTTGCCGCCGCCGCCGCGCCCCGACTTGCCGGCTCGCGCGCGGTGATCGAGCGCGCCCTCGAGTCGGGCCTGCCGGTCTATGGAGTCAACACCGGCTTCGGGGAACTCAAGAACCGCCACATCGGCGCGCCCGACCTCGCGAGCCTGCAGCTCAACCTGTTGCGCAGCCATGCCGCGGGCGTCGGGCCTTCATTGTCGCGACCCGAAGTTCGCGCGCTTGGACTCCTCCGTGCGAACTCGCTCGCTGTCGGCGTCTCGGGGGTGAGGCCGGAACTGATCGAGGCTGTGCTCGCGCTGCTCAACCGGGGCGTCCACCCCGTGGTGCCCGAGCAGGGTTCGGTGGGTGCGAGCGGAGATCTTGCGCCTCTCGCACATTTCGCGCTTGTGCTGGTGGGCGAGGGCCGAGCGGAGTTCGGAGGTCACGTTCACTCGGGCTCCGAGAGCCTTGCGATGGCTGGACTTGCGGCGACGACGCTCGCCCCCAAGGAAGGCCTGGCACTGATCAACGGCACCCAGCTTTCGACGGCCGTTCTGGCGCTCGTGCTGGCCCGGGCCCAGCCACTCCTGCGCGCCGCCCTGGGCGCGAACGCGCTTTCGCTCGAGGCGCTCCTGGGCTCGATCCGCGCCTTCGATCCGCGCGCCATGGCGGTGCGCCCGCATCCGGGCCAGGGTCGGGTCGCTCGCGCGTTGATCGCGCTCACCGCGGGGAGCGGCATCGTCGCCTCCCATGCCGACTGCAACCGCATCCAGGATCCCTACTCGCTGCGCTGCGCGCCCCAGGTGATCGGCGCGACGCTCGATGCGCTCGCCTACGCGCGCGCCGTGGTCGAGCGCGAGATGAACTCCGCGACCGACAACCCGCTGGTGTTCGCGGAGGGCGGCGACATCATCAGCTCCGGCAACTTCCACGCGCAGCCGATCGGCCTTGTCGCCGACCACGTCGCCGCCGCACTGGCCGAGGTTGGTTCGATCGCCGAACGCCGGCTTGATCTCCTGACCGATGCCCGGCGTTCGAGCGGGCTGCCCGCATTCCTCACGCCGAACCCGGGGCTGCACTCGGGACTGATGCTGGTCCAGTACACCGCGGCGGCGCTGGTCTCGGAGAACAAGACGCTGTGCTTCCCCGCGAGCGTCGACTCGATCCCGACCTCGGCGGGACAGGAAGACCATGTCTCGATGGCGCCGATCGCCGCGCGCAAGGCGCGGGCGGTGCTCGTGAATCTCGCGCGCATCGTCGCCTGCGAGCTGGTCGCCGGCGCGCAGGCGATCGAATTCCGCGCGCCGCTTCAACCCGGGCGCGGCACGGCGGCCGTGCTCGCGTTCGTGCGCGCGCGCGTCCCGCGGGTCGAGGACGACCGCCCGCTGGGCGATGCGATCGAGGCGTTGGCCGTGGAGTTGCTCGAGGGCGCGCTCGATCACGCGGTGACGCCGCACCTGGGCGAGGGAGCGCTGCCATGAGGCCGGGGTCGCGGGTGATCCGCGCACCCCGCGGCCTGACCCTGTCCTGCCGCGGCTGGCAGCAGGAAGCCGCGCTGCGCATGCTGATGAACAATCTCGATCCCGACGTCGCCGAACGCCCGGAGGACCTCGTCGTTTACGGTGGGACCGGTCGCGCAGTTCGCAACTGGGATGCCTTCGACCGCATCGTCGCGCACCTCAGGGACCTGGGCGACGAGGAGACCCTGCTCATCCAGAGCGGGAAGCCGGTCGGCCGCTTCAAGACCCACAAGGACGCGCCGCGGGTGCTCATCGCCAACTCGAACCTGGTCGGCCGCTGGTCGAACTGGGAGGAGTTCTGGCGGCTCGAAGGACTGGGTTTGACGATGTACGGCCAGATGACCGCGGGTTCGTGGATCTACATTGGAACCCAGGGCATCGTCCAGGGCACGTTCGAGACTTTCGCCGAGTGCGCGCGCCAGCGCTTCGGCGGATCGCTCGCCGGCCGGCTGGTTGTGACCGCGGGACTGGGCGGGATGGGCGGCGCGCAGCCGCTCGCCGTCACGCTCAACGGGGGCGTCTGCCTCTGTGTCGAGGTCGATCCCCGGCGGATCGACCGCCGAATCGCCCTGGGTTATTGCGATGAGCGCGCCGACGACTTGGACGACGCGCTTGCTCGATGCGAGGCCGCGCGGGTCGAGCAGCGCGCGCTTTCGATCGGCCTGCTCGGCAACGCCGCGGACGTCCTGCCCGAACTCGTGCGCCGCGGCATGACGCCCGACGCCGCCACCGACCAGACCTCGGCGCACGATCCGCTCGGCGGTTACGTGCCGGCCGGCCTGACGCTCGATGCGGCCGGTGCGCTGCGCAAGAGTGCCCCGGCGGACTACGTGCGGCGCGCGCGCGCCTCGATGGCGACGCACGTCGAGGCCCTCGCCACGATGCAGGATCGCGGCGCCACGGTGTTCGACTACGGCAACAACCTGCGTGGCGAGGCCGTGGACGGTGGACTCGATCGCGCGCGCGCGTTCTCCTATCCCGGGTTCGTCCCCGCGTTCATCCGCCCGCTGTTCTGCCGCGGCAAGGGTCCGTTCCGCTGGGCCGCGCTTTCGGGCGATCCCGAGGACATCCGGGTCACCGACCGCGCGCTGCTTGAAATCTTTCCGGACGATGCCGTGCTCCAGCGCTGGTTGCCGCTGGCGGAGGCCCGGGTGCCGTTCCAGGGCCTGCCTGCGCGCATCTGCTGGCTCGGCTACGGCGAGCGCGACAAAGCGGGGCTCAAGTTCAACCAGCTGGTGCGCGAGGGACGCGTCAAGGCGCCGCTCGTGATCGGTCGCGACCACCTCGATACCGGCTCGGTCGCCTCGCCTTATCGCGAGACCGAGTCGATGAAGGACGGCTCGGACGCGATCGCCGATTGGCCGCTGCTCAACGCCATGCTCAATGTCGCCAGCGGCGCGACCTGGGTTTCGATCCACAACGGCGGCGGGGTCGGCATCGGATTGTCCCAGCACGCGGGCATGGTGGTGGTCGCCGATGGCACCGCCGAGGCGGATGCGCGCCTGTTGCGCGTATTGACGAACGACCCCGGCACCGGCGTGATGCGCCATGCCGACGCGGGCTATGTCGAGGCGGTCGAGCATGCGCGCGCGACGGGTCTCCTGTTGCCGGGTATCGACCCGTTGCCGGGGCGCGGATCCGCGTGACGCGCGCGCGCTGCGACGGCGCGGTGGTGGGTGCCCGCGACCTCGTGGTCGGGCTCGCACCCGGATCGCCCGCGTTCGGCAGGGGCCTTGCGCTCGAGCGCTACGACGACGGTGCGGTGGCGTGGCTCGACGGGGAGGTGGTCGACGCCGGTCCGACCGGCGACGTGCTCGAGGAATGGGAACCGGCCGAGACTTTCGATGCCGGCGGATGCCTTGTGACCGCGGGCCTGGTCGACGCCCACACCCACCTGGTCTGGGGTGGCGACCGCGCGGGCGAGTTTGCGGGGCGGCTCATGGGTGCCACCTATGAAGCGCTCGCGCGCGATGGCGGGGGCATCCTCTCGACCGTGCGCGCCACGCGTGAGGCGACCGACGATGTCCTGTTCGAGCGCGCCTGCGCCACCGCGCGCCGCATGCTCGCCTGCGGCACGACCACGATCGAGGCCAAGTCCGGCTACGACCTGACGCGCGAGGGCGAGCTCAGGTTGCTGCGAATCGCGCACGAAGTCGGAAAGGCGACCGGGCTCGGCGTCCTCGGCACGGCGCTGCCGGCTCACGTCCTGCCGCCCGAGTACGCGGGACGCCGTGCCGCCTATCTCGACGAGGTCTGCGCGCCGGTCGCGCTCGAGGCGCACGACCTCGGTCATGCGCGCTTCGTCGACCTGTTCGTCGAGGAAGGGGCCTTCACGCCGGCCGACGCCCGCCGCCTCGCCCGCGTGACCGCGGGCGCGAAACTCGGCTTGCGCCTCCATGTCGACCAGTTGCGCGACGGTGGCGGCGCGGCGCTGGCGGCCGAACTGGGCGCACTCTCGGCCGACCACCTCGACCATGCGAGCGAGCAGGGCATCGCGGCGCTCGCGCGCGCCGGCACGACGGCGGTCCTGACGCCGGGCGCGACGCTCACCCTGGGCGGTCCCGTTCCGAAGCTCGCCGCCCTGCGTGCGCATCACGTCGCGACCGCGATTGCGACGGACTGGAACCCGGGCACTTCGACGGTCGACTCGCTGGTGCTCTGCCTCGCCCTCGCCTGCCGGCTGTACCGGATGACGCCCGAGGAAGCGTTCGTGGGCGCGACCGAGTCGGCCGCCCGGAGCCTCGGACGCGC
>JBKJOC010000155.1:0-3047 GCA_046595725.1 Candidatus Eiseniibacteriota bacterium | reverse complement strand
TCGGCGCGGCCGACGCGCACCGGCGCGTCGCGGCCGAGCAACAGTTGCAGCGCATGCGAGGCGGTCGACGCCGCGGGATCCATGGCGAGCCGTTCGACCCAGAGCTGGATCCAGCCGTGATTCATCGCGCCTCCATCGGGGCCGCGGGCCGGACGCCCAGGTGCCACGCCAAACCAAGGAACAGGCCATGTCCCGGACCCGCGCCTTCGAGCGCGGGCGCGTCGCCGCGCGCCCGAAGCCTGCGCTCGCCCCACGGACCCGCAAGGTCCTGCGGCACGTGGTAGAGCCGATCCGCACGCTCCGGGTGGGGCATGAGCGCGAGCACGTTGCCGCGCGCGTTGGTCACGCCCGCGGCGTTGGCCTCGGCGCCGTTCGGGTTGTCGGGCCAGCCCCGCGCCGGGCCCGTGCCCTCGAGCGCGCCATAGGCGAAGGGCACCTGACCCGATCGATCGAGCGCCTCGAGGCGCCCGGGGTCGCGCGCGGTGAAGCGCCCTTCGCCGTGAGCCATGGGCATCGGGATCCGTTCCCCCGGCGCATAGGCCTCGGTCCATAGTGAGCCCGAGCGCGCCTCGAGCACCACCCACGACGCATAGTAGCCTTCGCGGCGCGGCAGGTGGTTGGTCGCGAGTGCGAGCGCGACCCGATCGCCGTCCGGCGCACCGGGCACGAGGCCGGCCTCGACCAGGATCTGCGCGCCATTGCAGATGCCGAGCACCGGAGTGCCGCGAGCCGCCTCGTGCGCGAGCAGCTCGACCCGCGGATCCTTCGCCGCGACCGCGCCGGCTCGCACGCGATCCTGCCAGGAGAACCCGCCGGGCAGCACGTAGCCCTCGAAGCCCTCGAGCGCCGACGGCGGCTCGTCCCACGCGACCAGCACCGCCTCGAGTCCGGCATGCGCGAGTGCGCGCGCGGTCTCCTCCTCGCAGTTCATCCCCGGCAGGCGCACCACGGCGATCCGCGGCATCGTGCGAGCGGTCACGCCAGCGCCTCTTCTCGCACTTCGAACGCCTCCTCGAGCGCGCCCTGCCAACGCCCTAGCAGTGCGGCGCGATCGAGCGCGACGGCCCGCCCTTCCGCCAGCAGGCGCAGCGGACACCCCGCCTCTGTGATGACTCCGAGTTCGAGCGCCGCGACGTCCGCCTCACGGATCGCCTGGCGCATTGCAGGGACGAACTCCCGGGCCACCTCGATCACGAAGCCCGGCTCCTCGCTGAACCAGCACGCATCGTCCCAGCCGGTCGGCCGCGCGGCGTCGAACCCGAGCCCCGCGCCGGAGGCGAACGACATCTCGAGCAGGGCCTGGATGACTCCACCGCCCGACACGTCATGGCAGGCCGCGATCATGCCGCCCCCGATTCCCCAGAGCACGAGCGCGAGCACCCTGCGTTCACGCGCGCACCACTCGGCGGGCGGCTCGAGCGAGGCGTCCTGCGCGCGGCCGCGCCGCTCGGCGAAGAGCGAACCGCCGAGCCGACCGCGTTCGATGCCGCCGAGCAGGATGAGGACGCCGTCCGCTTGCTTGAGGCCGGGCGTGACGGTGCGCGAGACGTCGGGCACGCGCCCGACGCAGGCGACGATCGGCGAGGGCGGGATGGCGCGCCCATCCTGGTCTTCATTGTAGAGACTGACGTTCCCGCTGACGAACGGCAGGGGCGGCAGCTCTCCGCCCAAGCGTAGGAGCCAGTCGACGAAAGCCTCGCCTGGTCTCGGCTCGGGCAGGGTTCCGGCCGCGCGCGCCGCCTCAGCCAGGCCCGCGATCCCTGCCTCGAGCTGTCCCATGACCTGCGGATCCTCGGGCCGACCGTAATTGAGACAATCGGTGAGGGCCCACGGGTAAGCTCCCACAGCAACGACGTTTCGCGCAGCCTCCCAGACCGCGTTCCGGGCCCCGAGCCCGGGATCGAGCGCGGCCAGGCGCGGGTTCCCGTCGACCGAGACCGCCAGCCCGAAGCACGCGCCCGGCACCGCCACCAGGACGCCGGCATCCGCGCTGCCGGCCCGCACCGTGGTGCGGCCCTGGACCTCGGGGTCGTAGCGCTGATAGAGCGGCGCGCGCGAGCACAGCGCGAGCGAGGTCACCGCGGCCTCGATCTCCTGCGCCAGGTCGAATGCGGCGATGGCGGCGGGCACGCCGGCATGTGCTTGCGCGCCGGGTGCGATGGCTGGCCGTTCGCAACGCACGCCCGAGGTCAGGAACGACACCGGGCACTCGACCACGACCTCGCCCATCCAGGTGACGCGATAGGTGTGATCAGCGCGCGTCCTTCCGACCACGGAGGCGCCGGCCCCCGGATAGACGTCGTCGAGTCCGAAGCGCTCGTTGTAAACCGCCACGACTTCCGCGCGCGCCTCCCACGGGACGACGAAGCAGAAGCGCTCCTGCGTCTCGGCGCACAGCAGCACCTCGGGCGCGAGCGGCGTCGGCACGCGGTGCGCGTCATCGAGCGTGATGTCGGCGCCCACCCCGCCGTGGTCGGCCAATTCACTGGTGACGCATGCGATGCCGCCCGCGCCAAGGTCCTTGAAGCCGATCGCCCAGCCGCGCTCGCGCGCGAGATCGAGCACCGCGCGGTTCGCCACCGACAGCACTCGCTTCAGGAACGGATCCGGCAGTTGCACCGCGCTGCGCTGGTCGGCCTCACCGCCGAGCACTCCGGAACTGAACGCCGCGCCGCCGAAACCCGAGCTGTCCGTCGGCTTGCCGACCAGAACGAACGCGAAGTCGCCGGGCCCCGGCACCGTCGAGTGCACCAGGCGGTCGCGCTCGACCAGGCCGAGCGCGACCACGTTGACCAGCACGTTGGCGTCGTAGCCCTGGTGAAACTCGAGGTCGCCGCCCAGGTTCGGCACGCCCAGCGCGTTGCCATAGTCGGCGATCCCGCCCACCACGCCCGAGAGGATCTCGCGCGCCTTGAGCCCCTTGCCCCCGCGGCCGATGCCCATGCGCAGCGCATCGAGCACGCCGATCACCTCGGCGCCCATGCAGTAGACGTCGCGCACGATGCCGCCGACGCCGGTGGCCGCGCCCTCGTAGGGGACGACCTGGC
>JBKJOC010000110.1:0-3104 GCA_046595725.1 Candidatus Eiseniibacteriota bacterium | reverse complement strand
GAAGGACGCCAAGATCTTCTTCATGGATCTCTCGGGCGTGACGATCGCGAACTCGGTGATTCCGTTCGACGACCTGAACGACCTGTTCCTGCCGCCCTACACGGGCAACGCGGGCGGCGCGGCGCGCGTGTCCTCGAACTCGTGGGGCTCGGCGGTCAACGGCGCCTATGACTTGAACGCGATGCAGATCGACCAGTTCGTGTGGGACCACCCCGACATGTACATCGCGTTCTCCAACGGCAACTCGGGCACCGCGGGTACCGTCGGCAGCCCGGCCAGCGCGAAGAACCTCGCGGGCATGGGCGGCGTGCGCAACGGCCCAAGCCAGGCCTCGATCTACACCTCGACCAGCCGCGGCCCGACCGCCGATGGGCGCCGCAAGCCCCTGTTCGCCGCCCCGGGCCAGAGCGTCCAATCCGCGCAGGCCGGACCGGCCACCTATGCCTCGCTGTCGGGAACGTCGATGGCCAGCCCGACCGGCACCGGCGCGGTCGTCCTGATGCGTCAGTACCTGAGCGATGGCTGGTATCCGACCGGCGCGCCGGTGGTGGCGAACGCATTCTCGCCCTCGGCCGCTCTGCTCAAGGCGATGGCGGTCAACGCCGCCGACAACGGCGTCACCGGCTTTACCGCTCCCGACAACAACATCGGCTACGGCCGTCTCAAGATCGACAACGTGCTCTACTTCCCCGGCGACGCGCGCAAGCTGCTGCTGGTCGACAACACGGGGGGACTGGGCCAGGGCCAGTACATCGAGTATCAGGTCAACGTCACCGAGACCACGCAGCCGCTCGAGGTCAGCCTGGTGTGGAGCGACTACCCGGGCAGCCCGATGTCGACATCCCAGATCGTCAACAACCTCGACCTGACGGTCACCAACGGCGTCCAGACCTACAAGGGCAACGTGTTTTCGGCTGGAGCCTCGGTCGTCGGCGGCTCGGCCGACCTCTTGAACGTCGAGGAGAACGTCCTCATCACCGTTCCGACGGCGGGCCTCTACACCATCCGCGTCGCCGCCCCGGTCGTGCCCATCGGGCCCCAGCCGTTCGGCCTGTGCGTCACGGGCGGGGTCGGACAGAATGCGGGCGCGCTCGCGCTCGACCGCGCGCAGTACGGCTCGACCAGCACGGTCGACCTGCAGGTGACCGACACCAACGCCGGCCCCACCGTCAACGTCACCGTGGCCTCGAACACCGAGCCGGGCGGCGAGGTGGTCACGCTCTCAGGCGGCAACGGCGTGTTCTCGGGCACGCTCCAGCTCGGTCCCGAGGCGGCGACGGCGGCCAACGGCACGCTCTCGGTGTCGAACGGCGACGCGCTGACCGCGACCTATCTCGACGCATCGCCCTCGGCAACCCTGACGGCGAATGCGACCGTCAGCTACGCCACGCCAGTGATCACGAACGTCAAGGCGACGTCGCAGGGCGCCTCGGGAACCTTGATCACGTTCAACACCAACCTCAACGCCACCGGCAAGGTTTACTACGGGCTCACGCCTGCGCTCGAACTCGGCTCCGTGCCCGAGAGCGGCGCGCGCCTGTCGCACTCGATCCTGATCACGGGCCTCACTCCGGGATCGACCTACTTCTATGACGTCGAAGCGACTGCGCTCAACGGCAACGTCACGAGGGACAACGTCGGCGGCAGCCACTACAAGTTCACCGCCAAGGGCTCGGGCGACATCCTCCTCGTCGTCGGCGAGGCCGGCTTCCCGCGACTGGGCGCATGGCAGGACGCGCTCGCCACCACCAACTACGATTACGACGTGTGGATCGGGCCGCTCGCCGAGCATCCGGTCTTGGGAGACTTGAACAGCGGGCTGCGCTCGTACAAGGCGGTGTTGTGGCAGGTCGGCATCGACCAGTATCCGCCGTTCACCGCCGAGCAGCGCCAGGTCGTCACCGACTACATGGCTGGCGGCGGGCGGCTCGCGACCTTCGGCCACGACATCGCGTGGGCGCTCGGCGACCTGACCTCGGGATTCGCGGATGCGACGACGCAGGCCTGGCTCAACAGCACACTCAAGATCGTGTACAACGCCGACCCGACCACCTGGAGCCTCAACACCGGCATCGCCGCCGACCCGCTGTCGGGCGGCTACGTTGCGGGTGTCGTCTACGAGCCGGTGCGTGCCGGCGGCGCGGGCGACGAGATCGACGTCGCCCCGCTCCCGGGAGGCGCGACCGCGTACACGTGGCGCAACAACGAGATCTCGCCCGACGACATCGGCCTGCGCTGGGAGAGCGCGTCGCCGAACGGGAGTGGCGCGACCGCAGTGTGGGGCGGCTTGCCGAGCCGGCTGGCGAACCACTTCTTCGAGTGGACCGCGGTCGATCCGCCGTTCACCGCCCCGAGCGTGGTGCGCAACGACCTTGCCGACAAGGTCTTGGTGTGGCTGTTTGGCCGGGCGCGACCCCAGGTGGCGGTGACCTCGCCCAACGGTGGCGAGACCCTGACCACCGGCTCGGCATCGATCACGTGGAACGAGACGCTCGGCGGCGGCTTCAACGCGGCCTCGCGCACGATCGAGTACTCGCTCGACGGCGGGGATTCGTGGACCACCCTGACGACCAGCGCCGGTCCGAGCCCTTACAACTGGGACCTGACCACGATCCCGAACTCGACCAGGTGCCTGGTGCGGATCAAGGTCGTCGACAACGGGGCGCCCGGCCTCTCGCAGGCGGACCGCAGCAACGCGAACTTCACGATCAACCGCTCGGGCGGCGACGTGCTCGGACCGGTCGTGGTCGCGGGATCGATCGCAGTTTCGCCGAACCCGATCACGCGTCCGAATCCGGTCGCTTTGACCGGCAGCGTGAGCGACGCCGCGCGCGGCGGCAGCAACATCGCGGCCGCGGAGTGGTCGTTCGGCGACGCGGCCGCCCTGGCGGGCCTTGGCACCGCACTCTCGCTCAGCGGTGCCGGAGTGACGGTCGGAGTCAGTGGCACGCTCGACAGCGCGCCGTTCTCGACCGGCGCACGCAAGATCTGGGTGCGCGCGCAGGACTCGGCGGGAAACTGGGGACCGGCCGCCGCGCTCGACGTGCAGGTCAACGGGCTCAACTCGGTCGACGCCCCCGCGATCCCGAAGATCGCGTTCCTCG
>JBKJOC010000089.1:0-3217 GCA_046595725.1 Candidatus Eiseniibacteriota bacterium | reverse complement strand
TCGTGCCAGCCGCCGTTCGCCCCGGGCGGCGGCGCGTACCAGGAGCCCAGGCCCTGGGGCCCGAACGGGCACTCGCGGTCGCAGACCTCGCGCGCGGCGTCGGACTCGAACAGGGTGCGACTCCGCTGCAAGGGGACCGCGGTGAAGCCCTGGATGGCCTCGAGCACGTCGCCGAGCGTGGTATCGGGCGGGGCATCGAACGGCGGATGGAGGCGCGCGTCGTGGATCGTGAACGCCCGATGCTGCCAGACGCTGCGCGCAAGCACGCCCTCGGAATCGCCCACGAGCGGGATCCGAAACGGGAGTGAGGCGTGGCCGGGCCCGCTCTTGCGCGTCCACGTGCCCTCGAGCACGGCGTCGTCGCGATGGACGAGCGCGAGGAACACGTCCTCGAAGCCGAATGCCTTGTGCAGGTAGGTGGTGACGGTCTGGGTCGTCTCCTCGGTGCCGACCGAGGAAACCATGGAGTGCGCGACCTCGCGCAGGGAGACCAGCTGGACGTTGGTCTCGATCAGGCGGCGACGCGCCTTCTCGAGTTCGTCGACCAGCCCCTCGGCGGTCGCGAGCAGGCGCGCGGTCTCCTCCCCCGCCGGCACGTCGCTTCCCACCGGCAGCGACTCGAGCCCGCGGACTTCGTCCACGCGCCTCAGGAGGCGCTGGATCGCGTCGCGTTGCGTGGAGTCCATCATGCCGGCCCGCGGTTACGCGGTGCGGGCTCCCAGGAACTCGTGAATCTTCGAGCTGACATACGCGATCTGCTCGCCCGTCAGCTCGGCATAGATCGGCAGCGCCACGGTCTCGAGCGCGGCGGCCTCGGAGGCCGGGAAGTCGCCCTCCTTGTACCCGAGGCCGGCAAAGCACTCCTGCAGGTGGAGCGGCCGCGGATAGTAGACCTCGTTGCCGATGCCGGCATCAGCCAGGTGTTGCTTGAGGGCGTCGCGCCTGGGCGTCCGGATCACGAACTGATTGTAGATGTGGCGGGACTCGGGGCGCGCTAGAGGCAAGCCCACATTCGTACCCGCCAGCAGCTCGCGATAGAGCGCCGCGTTCTTTTGCCGCCCGCCATGCCAGGCTTCGAGGTGGCGCAGCTTGACGCGCAGGACCGCGGCCTGGAGGGCGTCGAGCCGGCTGTTGATGCCAAGGATGTGGTGATGGTATTTCGGTTTTTGGCCGTGCTCGCGCAGCAGGCGGATGCGCTCGGCGAGCGCGGCGTCGTTGGTCACCACCATGCCGCCGTCGCCGATGCCGCCGAGGTTCTTCGACGGGAAGAACGAGAAGCAGCCCGCGATGCCCATCGCACCGGCGCGCCGGCCCCGCCATTCCGCGCCGATCGCCTGGGCGGCGTCCTCGAGCACGGGAATCTGCCTCGGCGCACACAGCGCTTCCATCGCGGGCATGTCGGCGCACTGGCCGAAGAGGTGGACTGGCACCACGACCCTGGTCTTGGGGCCGAGGGCGCGGGCCAGGCGCGCGGGATCGAGGTTGTAGGTCTCGGGCTCGATGTCGACGAACACGGGCGTGGCGCCATTGAGTGCGATGGTCGAGGCCGAGGCGAAGAACGAGTACGCGCTGGTGACCACCTCGTCTCCCGGGCCCACGCCGAGCGCGCGCAAGGCCAGCAGGAGCGCGTCCGTGCCCGAGGCGCAGCCGATCCCGTGGGTGACATGGCTGTAGTCCGCGAGCTCGGATTCGAGGGCGGTGATCTCGGGCCCGCCGATGAAGCGTGCGGAGTCGAGCACCGATTGCACGGCGGCGTCGACCGCGGGCTTGATCGTGGCGTACTGCGCCTTGAGGTCGAGCAGAGGCACCGTCATCGTCTTGGGGGCGTCAGCCAGCGATACCTTGGCGCTCATACGTCGTCGCTCCAGCCCTGGTGCTCCAGGAGTTGCTCGGTCGGCACGTCGCGCACGACGCGCGCCGGGTTGCCCATGACCACCTTGCGGTCGGGAACGTCCTTGGTCACCACCGACCCGGCCGCCACCAGCGCGTCCTCGCCGATGGTCTTGCCTGGCAGGATCACGCAGCCGGCGCCGACGCGCCCGCCCCGCTTCACCGTCACCCCCTTGAAATGTTTCTTGCGGGCTTCGGTGCGTCCCACGAAATTGTCGTTCGAGGTGATCACGCCCGGCGCGATGAAGACGCGATCCTCGATCGTCGAGTAGGCGGTGATGTAGCACTCGCTCTCGAGCTTGACGAACTTGCCGATCGTGCACTCGTTCTCGACCGTCACGCCGCGGCCGACGATCGTGCGATCGCCGATCGTGACGTCCTCGCGCACGGTGGCGAAGTCGGCAACCAGGCAGCGGCGGCCGAGCGTCAGGCCGCGATAGAGCACGACGCCGGTGCCGACGATCGAGCCGTCACCCACCGTGAGCGGCGCGAACTGCGCGTCCTTCGTCGTCGCCGAGCTGGCGGCCCGCATGGGCAGCTTGCCCAGCACGGCATGGTCGTCGATGCGCACGGAATCGCCCACCATCGTGTCATCGTGGAACACGACGTGGTTGCCGACGCGGCAATTCCTGCCGAGCACGACGTTGGCGCCGAACACGCAGTGCTCGCCCCAGGTCGTCCCCGCTCCGACGCGGGCATCGACGCCCGCCTTGGCGCTCTTCACTTCCGTCACGTCGTCCGTCCTTCCGCCAGCGAATCGAGCCTGACCGGAGCGCCCTGGCGCTCGAGCGACGCCTGCGCCGCCGCGAGCACCTTGACCACCGTGAGCCCGTCCCTGCCATCGGTGAGTGGAGTGGCGCGGGACCGCACGCACTCCACGAAGTGCTGGCACTCGAGCTTGAGCGGCTCGGCGCCGTCAAGCTTCGGGATCCAGATGTCGCCCTGGCGCACCGTGTGCGCCCGGGCGAAGTCCTCGAATGAGCCCGCCTGGGACTCGGTGGTGTCGACGCCCTTGTCGTAGACCCGGAGCTTCTCGGAGGGCTCCATGTCGTCGAACATCGCCATGCGTTTCGATCCCACCACTGTGAATCGCCGGATCTTGTGCGGGTCGAGCCAGCTTACGTGCGCGTGGGCCATGCGACCGTCGGCCCAGCGCAGGTAGGTGAACACGACATCCTCGATCCCCGGCTGCAGGAATGCCTGCCCGCGCGCCGAGACGTCGACCGGTTCGCCGCCGAGCAGGTGGATCATGACGGACAGGTCGTGCGGCGCGAACGACCACAGCGCGTTCTCGTCGCTGCGTACCTTCCCCAGGTTGACACGCTGG
>JBKJOC010000082.1:0-3992 GCA_046595725.1 Candidatus Eiseniibacteriota bacterium | reverse complement strand
TGCTGACGAATCCCGCCGACAGCACGTTCGCGGTCGAGAAGCTCGCCGGCACCGCGATGCAGTTCCCGCTCGTGCCGGGCAACCCGCTCTACGTCCCGCCGGCGCCGGTGGCGGCGCCGCGCTCGAATCGGCCCCCGGGCGCATCGATCACCAGGACGCTGACCCCGGCCGGCTCGCTCACCACCGTGTCGCGCGACGATTCGCTGCGGTCTCGTGCCGACTCGCTGCGAGCCCGTGCCGACTCGCTGCGCGCCGCCCGGCCCAAGCTCGCCCGGCCCGACAGCACACAGATCGAGCGGTGAGTTGAAGGCGAGCCTTGCACCCGAGGCGGTGCGCACGCCGTTCGCCGAGGTGCGGGGCGAGGTGGTCAAGAACGGCCTTCTGCCGGGCACGCGCCTCCACTTTGTGGAGTTGCGCGTGCCCGACTCATTTTCCGAGCCCACTCCCGGACAGTTCGTGATGGTCGCTCCCGAACTGGCGCGCGCCGCGGGGCAGCTCCTGGCGCGGCCGTTCTCGATCGCGCGCGCCGTGCGCGAGGGCGGGACCTGGATCCTCGGCATCCTCTACGCCCGCGTCGGTCATGGCACCGACCTGATGGCGCGCGCCACCTCGGGAACCTGGAGCGTGCTCGGCCCGCTCGGCCGCGGCTTCGACACCGCGCACGCGGGGCCGGCGCTGCTCGTCGGCGGCGGTCGCGGCACCGCGCCCCTGGTGTTCCTGGCCGAGTGGCTCGAGGCACGGGGCCGCGCGTGCGAGTTCCTGGTCGGCGCGCGCGGAGCGGGCGACTGGGCGGGCCCCGAGGAGATGGGCGTTCAACTCGGGCGCTCGCGCGTCTGGCCGGCGACCGAGGACGGCTCGCGCGGTCACAAAGGTCGCGTGCTCGAGCTGTTCGCGCACGAGCCCGCGCTCGCCGAGGCGCTCGCCTTGAAGGGCGCGCGCATCCACGCCTGCGGCCCGCACGGGCTGCTGGCCGCGGTGGGGGAGATGGGTGCGGGATTCGGCGTGCCGGTCGACGTGTCGATCGAGGCCCACATGGCGTGCGGCACCGGAATCTGCCGCTCGTGCATGGTGCCGCGCGAACCCAAGGGCCCGCGACCGCGCAGGGGCCAGAACGCGGAGTACCTCGTCGCCTGCCTCGAGGGCCCGGTCGTGCCCGCCGCCTGCGTCGACTGGGCGCGCGATCGCGCGGAAGCTCCATCGGCGGCGTGGGAGCCGTTCGAGGCGACGTCATGAGCGCGACCGCGGCCCCGCCTGTGACACGGACCGACCTCTCCATCCGGATCGGCGCTCTCACGCTTGGCGGGCCGGTGCTGGCCGCCTCCGGCACCTACGGGTACGGCGACGAGTTCGGCGCGCGCTACGCGCTCGAGCACCTGGGCGGCATCGTGACCAAGACCGTCACGCTCAAGCCGCGCGCGGGCAATCCGCCCCACCGCATGGTCGAGACGCCCTCGGGCATGCTGAACTCGATCGGGCTCGAGAACGTGGGCCTCAAGGCATTCGTGACCGAGAAGCTGCCGAAGCTCGCGGCCGTGCCGACCGCGATCGTCGCGAGCGTGGGCGGTGAGACCCCGGGCGAACTGGTGCGGTTGATCCGCGCGCTCGAGGCCGCGCCGTGCGCGGGTTACGAGATCAACTACTCGTGCCCGAACGTGGCGAAGGGCGGCGCGCGCTACTGGGCGGACGCGCGGCGCCTCGAGACCACGACGCGCAAGCTGCGCGCGCTCACCACGCGCCCGCTGATCGCGAAGCTCACGCCCAATGCAACCGACCCCGCTCTGCTGGCGCGCGCGTGCGAGGCCGGCGGCGCCGACGCGGTCTCGCTGGTGAACACGTTCGTGGGCACGGCGATCGACCTCGAACGCCGGGAGTTCCGGCTCGGGCGCGCCTCGGGCGGACTCTCCGGACCGGCCATCAAGCCGCTCGCGCTGGCCCAGGTGTACGAGGTCTCGGGCGCCGTCCGGATCCCCGTCGTCGGCATGGGCGGGATCCTGAACGAGATCGACGCGCTCGAGTTCCTGGTCGCCGGCGCCACCTGCGTCCAGGTCGGCACCGCCAGCTTCGCGCGGCCGGATGCGCCGGTGCGTGTCGCCGAGGGCATCGCGCGCTGGTGCGCCGCGCACGGCGTGCGCCGCGTGGGCGAACTCACACGCACCGTGAGGGTGGTGGGCGAGCCGCGCCCCGAGGGGGACGCGTGGACGTGAGCCCGCCGGGCATCCTTGCGCTCGACGCCCCGGGATGGGCGGCGGCAGACCGCGTCGTCACCGCGCTCGGCGACGCGGTGTCGTTCTACAAGGTCGGCCTGGAACTGTTCACCGACGAGGGTCCCGCCGTCGTCCGCGAGCTGCGCGGCCGCGGCAAGCGCATCTTCCTCGACCTCAAGCTGCACGACATCCCGAACACCGTCGCGGGCGCGGCGCGCGCGGCCGGTCGCCTCGGCGCCGAACTGCTCACCGTCCACGCGGCCGGCGGCCCCGCGATGGTGCGCGCCGCGGCCTCGGCCGCGCGCGAGGGTAGCGGCGGCCGCACCAAGGTCCTGGCCGTGACCGTGCTCACCAGCCTGTCCGAGGGCCAGCTGCCCGCAAGCTTCCCTTCGAACCGATCGATCGAGGACCTCGTCATCGTGCTGGCGGAGGAAGCGCTGGTCGCGGGCGCCGACGGCCTCGTGTGCTCGGGAGCCGAGGTGGCCGCGCTGCGCCGGCGTTTTGGCGCAACGCCGCTCCTGGTCGTGCCCGGCACGCGGCCGCACGGCGCAGACGTCCAGGACCAGGCGCGGGTGGTCACGCCGCAGGCGGCGCTCGATGCCGGCGCGTCGTGGCTCGTGGTCGGGCGCGCGGTCACCGCCGCGGCCGATCCGCGCAGCGCCTGGCGCACGTTCTGGCAGGGGGCTCCCGCGTGAGGCGCGCGCTGGCGTGGTCCCTGGGGTTGGCTGCGATCCTCGCTTCGGTGGCGCAGGCTTCGTCCGCCCGCGGAGTCCGCGGCGTCGTGCGCACGCTCCTGCGCCCGATTGCGGGAATCCATGTCGTGATCCCGGAAGCCGGTCGCTTCGCCGTCACCGATTCGCTCGGGCGCTACGACCTGGGCGTGCTCGCGCCCGGTCTTTACAGCCTGACGATCGCGGGCATGGGGTACGAGCGGGCGGCGGGCACGGTCACGGTGAAGGCCGACGGCAGCGCGGCCGAGGCCGAGTGGCTGCTCAGGCCGCTCCGGCCCGAGGGTGGGGCGTTTCCCCACCTGCCGAAGGGGCTGGATCCGCCCGCGCCGGCCGAACCCACGCTCGAGGACTCGCTCATGCGGCAGCCGGGACCGGGGCCGATCGTCCCGGAATTCGGCCTCTTCCTGACGCCCGAGGAGGAGGCGGCGCGGCCCGCGATGCCGGGCCCGATGGGGGAACTCCTGCCCCAGATGGCGACCGCGGACTCGATCACGTTCGACTCGGGAGGCACCGGGGCGCCGGGCTTCGAGACCTGGCGGCAGTGGAGCGAGCGCATCGCTCCCCAGGCCGCCGGCACGGGCAGCCTGGCGGTCACCGCGCGCCGGGCACTCGCCTACACGCGCACGCGCGCGGCGCTGGCGGCGGGTCCCAACTGGATCGGCTGGCAGGCGGCGAAGACCGCGCGAGGCGCGATCGCGGGCGCGGTCCAGGACACCCGGGCCGGCGAGAAGGGGGCGCGCTTTCTCGCCGTGCTTCGCGGGCGGCTCGACGCCGTGTTCGCGCCGGGCAAGGAACCGCCGCGGCCGAAGCCGGCTCCGGCGAAGGTCGTCCGCAAGAAGAGGCGGGCGAAACGCTGATCGTGCTCCGAAGCTTGCGCCTGAATCGGAGCACCAGGCGGTGTAACTCTCGTCGGCGATTGAGGATAGCCTCCCAGAAACCGGTTGACCGTGCGGCGCGGACACCCCTATCCTGCGGGTCTGTCCCTCGGCAGCGCGTCATTCCGGAACCACGTCGACGCGCCCGTCGACCGGCCCGTCGATCCGATCGACCCGTGAAA
>JBKJOC010000479.1:0-5124 GCA_046595725.1 Candidatus Eiseniibacteriota bacterium | reverse complement strand
CTGGAGGCCAAGGACATGCCGCTCGATCAACCGACCGGACGGCTCGTAGGTCTCGAGCGTGACGTTGCTGCGCTCGGCCATCTGGTAGCGCACCATCGACAGCACGGTCTTCGCCGGGTTCGGCGAGGCGCCGAGCAGCACGTAGGCGGCGCCCATGGGCGCGACCGGTCCGTCTCCCACCGCCACGATCGCGGTCGGGTCGGCGAACGCCCAGATCGGGCAGCACGTGTTCTCGCGCTCCCGCATCCACCAGGTGCGCGTCGCGTAGCTGTCGGTGAACGGCGTGAACGAGTCGCCATCGAGCATGTCGATGCCGAGATGGACGATGCCGTCGCCGAGGCCGTTCGGATAGCCGAGCTTGGTCAGGTCAACCGCAAGTTCCGCGGTGTAGCCCTGGTCGGCGCTCGTGCCCGTCGTGTCGACGGTCGTCCCCGGCTTGAGCTGGAGTGCGACCAGGGCGCCCGCGAGATTGTCGCGCAAAAACGGCAGGTAGCCCTGCGCCAACACCGTGCCGCCCGGTCCGACCTGGAACGAGAGCTGGCGGTTCAACAGGTTGTTGTCCGGTCCCTTGACCGTCTTCTCGGTCAGGATGACGTGGAATCCGTCCCACCGCTCGGGGTCGGTGATGTACTGGACCGCCTGGTCGCGCACGTCGAACGCGAAGTAGAGCCAGTTGCCCTTGACGATGTACTTGATCGTCGCGTCGCCGGGATCGGCGACAAAGGCCTGCCCGCCGTTGACCGGAGGCTGGTACTGGCCGGAACGATGCGCCGCCACGCCCGGGTAGGACGCGCGCAGCGCGTCGTCGCCGTAGCGAATGTCGAACTTCGGCGCCTGCGCCCACACCGGATCGGTGATCGCGCCGTCGATGACCGGCGCCGCGAGCGCGCCCGCGTTCGGCAGGATCAGCTCCGGCGCAATGACCGGCACCGGGCCCGAGGTGATGTTGACGCTCGGCCGGGCGAAGATGCGGGCCTCGCCGTACCAGCCGACGTTGCCCCACGGATCCTGCCACCACACACGATTGGCGCTGAACGCCGGGATGATCGGCCAGAACCAGTCCGTGTCGTAGATCGAGATGTTCCACTCCAGGATGTCGCCTGCGGGCTGCGTGATGTTGTAACCCATCGGCGTCAGGTTGAACTTCATCTCGACGACATAGCCGGTGTCATTGACGGCATCGCTGTTGGCGATGCCCCGGATCTTGATGGCCGCGTCCCAGGCGTCGATCTGCTCGGGGGTGCGCGGCGAGCCCGGGGGCTCCGCCGCCCAGCTGCCCTTGAACGAGGGGCCCTGTCCCGCCGGCGGCGTCCCGACCTGCGTCGGGTACCACCACGAGTACAGGTACTCGGCCGGCGGCTTCGGGGCGAAGACCTGCGAATGATCCTTGAGGTCCATCAGAAGGCCGTCGAAACGGTTGAACAGCTCCGAGCCGCCGATCGACTTGTCGCGCACGCGCGCGCCCAGGTAGAACTGGTTGCCCACGGTCAGGAACTTGAGGACGGTCAGGGTCGAATCATTGGGCAGTGAGCCGGCCTCGAACTTGAAGCCCGAGCCCGGAAAACCGGTGTCGGGACCGAAGCGGACGGTGAGTGATTCGGCGAGCGCCCATGCCGGCTCGTCGAGGACGCCGTCGAGGGTGATCGGCGCGCCATTGGTGCTGCGCGCCCAGATGGCGTCCTGGCGCTGCGCGGCCGCAGGCGCTGTGAGTGTCAGCAGGAGCCCTAAGGCCAGCCAGGGTGTCTTGAGTGTCTTCATGTGTGTCGCCTCCTGCGATCCGGTGAATTCTCCAACGCTGCCCGGGGCACTTCCGGAGCGCCACAGGATCGGCGGACGACGAGTTGCGTCCCCACGACCTCGTGGCGTGGCACATCGCCCGGCATGCCGTCCTTCACCTCGAGGAGGCGTCGGATGGCGCGGGCGCCGAATTCGATCAGGTCCACGTGAACCGTCGTGAGGGCCGGCGTCAGGTAACGGGCCATCGCGATGTCGTCGAAGCCGGCGATCCCGATGTCTTCGGGGACCCGGACACCGGCCCGGGCCAGGGCGGACAATGCCCCGATCGCCATGTAATCGTTGCCGAAGAACACCGCGGTCGGTCGCGGGTCGAGCGCTAGCAGGTTGGCCACCGCGTGATAGCCCGAGGGCTCGGTGAAGTCGCCCTCGATCTCGAGCGCGGCGTCGTGCGCGATGCCCGCCTGCGCGAGCGCGGCGCGATACCCGACGACGCGCTGCTGGGCATCCACGTTGCGAGCGGGTCCGGTGATCGTCGCGATGCGGCGATGACCGAGCCCGATCAGGTGGCGCACCATGCGGAACGCGCCGTCCTGATTCGCCATGGTGATCGTGTCGCAGCCCGCGAGGCCGATGCCCGGGTCGAGCACCACCACGGGCGAACCGCCGGCGGCGTCCTCGATCGCGGCCGCGGCGTCGACATCCGGCGCCATGACGACGAGCCCGTCGATGCGTCCTCGCATCGATCTCAAGGCGGCGATAAGCGCTTGCGTGTCGGCGTGGGAGCTCGAGACGAGAAGGTGGAATCCCTCGCGCCGTGCCGCCAGGTCGATGCCACGAATGAGCTCGGAGAAGAAGTCGCCGTAGAGGTCGGGCAGGAGCACGCCAATGGCGTTGGTGCGGCTGGTGATCAAGCTGCGGGCGGAACCGTTCGGCCAGTACTTGAGTCGCCCGGCGACGTCGCGTACCAGGCGCCGGGTATCGACCGACACCAGATCGCTGTCGTTGAAGACCCGGGAGACCGTGGCCACCGAGACTCCGGCCTCGCGTGCGACATCTTTGATGTTGGCCATGTCGACTCCCGGCTCCCGCCCGCCCGGGAGACCCGGGCGGAGCGGGATGGTGCCTGGAACTCCGAAACTAGCGGTAGTTCGCCTTGATCTTGCCCCACGAGGCGTTCGTGGCGGGCGTCGGGCCGGCCTCGAAGAAGATGTTCGTCCACGTCGCGGCCAGGCCGACCTGGTTCCCGTTTCCGAGCAGGGCCTGGATATGGCCGCCGGCACGCGCGTCATTGAGGATGCCCCACACGCCGTACGGGGGATCTTCCGCCGGATTCGCATGGTCGAACGCCAGCGGCGGGCTGACGTAGGTGTTCGCTCCCTGCCGGACGGTGTAGACGATCCTCCCCGGGTTGATGGCGGAAACGTCGTTCGGCATATAGTCGATCTGCAGCCCGATCTGCGTGCCCTTGACGTAGGAGATGCCATGGGAACCGGTGAACGAATAGAACGGCAGGCGACCGCCGAAGCAGGCGATCTCGCCGTCCGGCGTGCGGATGTTGAACGAGCCGTCGTTGTCCGGCGAATACCAGGGCGAGAGCCTTAGACCGGACTCGCCGTTGCTCGAACCGTCGACCTGCACGGTCGCGCCGAAGCTGAACTGGTCGCGGTTGCGGAACTTCTGCGAAGTCAAGCCGCCGTCGGACGAAAAGCTCCAGGCGTGGCGATTAGCGAAGCCGAAGCAGCCGAGATTGGAGTCGTCGATCTTGATCAGGGCGGGGTAGGCATTCGTGAGGACGAGCGTTGAGCTCGGGCAGTCATTGTAGATGCGCGTGGTGATCACGGCACCATTCGGGGCAGTGGTCGCGGAAGCAACATTCGCAGTAAATGCGATTGTCGCCAGAGCGGCCGCCGAGAGAACGCTATAGCCAATGCGCTTCATCGTCGGGAATCTCCTCTTGAAGGACGTTTCGGAAGTGCTGGTGTGAATCGGTGTTCGTGTTCGGGAGCGACTGCGGTAATGAGCGATGCTCGCCGGGGCCAGATGGGAGGCGCGCATTGCCCGGGGGGCAAATGGCCGGGTTCAATGATCCGGATCGCTTGCCGGGTGTAAACGTTTACATGGGATTTGCAGCCTGTCAATGAGTTAGTGGAGTTTCCGGATGGCGGCCGCGAGCGCGGGGACGATCTCGAATGCGTCGCCCACGATTCCGTAGTCGGCAATCTTGAAGATCGGGGCGTCAGCGTCCTTGTTGATGGCGACGATGCAGCGCGAGGACGACATGCCCGCCAGGTGCTGGATCGCGCCCGAAATCCCAACCGCCACATAGAGTTTGGGCGATACGGTCTTGCCGGTCTGCCCAACCTGGTCGCCGTGGGGGCGCCAGCCGGCATCGACCACGGCGCGGGAAGCGCCAACGGTCCCGCCCAGGGCTTGGGCCAGGTCCTCGATCAGCCCGAAGTGCTCGGGGCCCTTGAGGCCCCGGCCTCCCGAGACGATCACGTCGGCCTCGGTCAGGTCGGCCGGCCCGCCGGTCGCGGCCGAGATCTTCCCCACCTTGAGCTGCGCACCCGACTCCGCGTCGAAGGCGAGCTCGAGCGCCGAGAGCGGCGCGCTCGCGCCCGGGCGGTGCTCCGTGAGCGGGAACACCTTGGGACGAAGGCTCGCCAGCGCGATCGCAGAGCGAAATCCCACCTTCTGAAGCGCTTTTCCAGCGTAGACCGGGCGCGTCGCGACCAGTCGGCCGTTCACCCATTCAAGTGCAGTGCAGTCCGAAGCCAGTCCGGCCGAGAGCTTTGCGGCCACGCGCGGCGCCAGGTCCTTGCCCATCGCCCCGGCGGAGAACAGGACCGTGGTCGCGCCCGATTTCTGCTGGGCGGAGGCGACCGCGGCAGCGTAGCCCTCGGGTTGGTAGGTGGCGAAGGCGGCGTGGGCCGCGTGCCATGCCTGGTCGGCGCCATAGACTCCCGCCTCCCCCGCCGCCGATTCCGCGCCCGGGCCGCACGCGAGGACCGCGATCACCTCGCCGCCTGCTCCCAGGTCGACCAGGCGTCGGGCCTCGGCGACCGCCTCGAATGAGGTCTTCTTGATGACGCCTTCGCGTTGCTCCATGAAAACCAGGATCGCCATCAGATCACCTTCGCTTCTTCGCGCAGCACACGCACGAGCTCGGGAACGGCAGCGACACCCTCGCCGACAATGCGGCCGGCGCTGCGCGCGGCGGGGAGCGTGAGCGAGAGCACCTCGAGCACCGGCTCGCCGAGCTGCGCGGGGCGCTCTTCGATGGTCTTCTTCTTGGCGGCCATGATGCCCTTGAGCGAGGGATAGCGCGGCTCGTTGAGGCCCTTCTGCGCCGCCACGATGGCGGGCAGCGCGAACTCCACCTCCTCG
>JBKJOC010000377.1:0-2922 GCA_046595725.1 Candidatus Eiseniibacteriota bacterium | reverse complement strand
ACCCAGGAAGCGCGCCGAACTGGTGCCTCTCTACGGGCGCGCCCGCGTGATCGTCCTGCCCTCGATCGAGGGCGAGGGCCTGCCGAATGCGCTGCTCGAGGCGATGGCGCACGGTGTGCCCGCGATCGCGACCGCGCTCCCCGGTGTCGCCGAGCTGGTGGGCGAAGGCGGCCGCGTCGTCGCGCCCGGCAACTCCGCCGCGCTGGCGGCCTCCCTCATCGCGCTGGCGGTCCCGGCGACGCGCGCGCGGGCCGCGCAGGCGGCGCGGGCGCGGGCCGGGGAGTGCTCCTGGGATGCGATCACCGACCGGCTCGAGACCGTGCTGGCGGAGGCCTCCGTGCGCGCCCCGCGGGTATGGCTGGTCTCGCCCAATCCGACCTCGCGCGGCGGCGTGGCCGCGGTGGCGCGGCAGATCGCGGTCTCGAGCCTGGTGCGCAAGTATCGCATCTCGATGCTGCCGACGTACGCACCGGGCACGATGCTGGAGCGCTTCTACCGCGGCGCGGTCGGAATCTTGCAGATCGCGGGAGTGATGCTATTCAAGAGGCCCGACCTGGTGCACATCAAGGTCGCTTCCGGCGGCTCGTTCGCCCGCAAGGTCGTGGTCGGCGCGATCTGCCGCGCACGGGGCGTGCCCGTGCTGGTCCACGTGCACGGGGGCGGCTTCGACCAGTTCATCCTGAGCTCCCCGCAATTCGTGCGGGCGGCTGCCACCTGGCTGCTCGAGGCCACGCCGCAGGTGCTCACGCTGTCGAATCGCTGGGCGGCCCGCCTCCAGCCGATGTTTCCGCGCGCGCACATCGACGTGCTGCCGAACCCCGTCGAAGTCCACCGCTACGAGGACCTGGCGCAGGCGCGATTCGCGCGACCCGTGCACGATTCACGCGCGCCGATGGCGCTCTTCCTGGGGGATCTCCTCGAGCGCAAGGGCGCATTCGAGCTGGTTGAAGCCTGGCCCGAAGTGGCGCGGCGCTTCCCCGATGCGCGGCTCGTCCTCTGCGGCACGGGCGACGCCGACGGCCTCAGGGCATCGGCCCGCGCGCTCGGCGTCGAGGCGCTGGTCGAGCTGCCGGGTTGGGTCGAGCTCGAAGCCAAGCGCCGGTTGCTGGCCGAGGCGACCGTGTTCACGCTGCCATCGCACATCGAGGGCGTGCCGATCAGCCTGCTCGAGGCGATGGCGAGCGGGCTGCCGAGCATCGTCACACCGGTCGGCGGGATCCTCGACGCGGTGAGCGACGAGGCCGAGGCCCTGATCGTCCCCGTCTCCGATCCCGCCGCCATCGCCCGCGCGGTCATCCGCCTGTTCGATTCCCCGGCGCTGGCGCGCCGGCTCGGGGAGGCCGCGCGCTCGCGCGTGGAGGAGTTCGACGTCAACGCCTTCGCCGCGCACCTCGACCGCATCTACCAGCGGGTCCTCGGGCACCCTGTTCCGCCCGCGCGCGCGCTCGACCTGCCCAGCCGCGAGGTCGCCTGATGGGCGTGGCCACCGAGGCCCGGCGCATGCTCGAATCGCTGCCGGCTCCCGCCCGCGAGGCGATCGAGTCCAGCGTCTCCTTCGTGCCGCGCCCGTGGCTCTACGGCAACACGTTCCGCGCGACGCGGGCGCTCCTGGCGCGCACCGAACGCATGCCGGCCGACGAGCTTTTTGCCTGGCAGGACGCCCGCCTGCGCGAACTGGTGGAATACGCCTACACGCGCGTGCCTTACTACCGGAGGGTCTTCGACGAGCGCGGGATCAAACCCTCGCAGATCCGGTGCGCCAGGGACCTGCGCCACCTGCCGCTGCTCACGAAGCAGATCTTGAAGGACCACGCGACCGAGCTGCTGGCCGAGGGCGTTCCGGCCTCGGCGCGCGAGCAGGTCTCGACCGGCGGCACCTCGGGCGAGCCGTTGCGCTTCATGATCGATCGCGGTCGATCGGCGAAGGAATGGGCGTTCATGACCTGGCAGTGGGGGCGGGTCGGCTATCGTCCGGGGCGCCGGCGCGCCGTGTTGCGCGGCATGTTGGTGAAGGACGACCGCGTCCACGAGATCCACCCCCTGCTCGACGAACTGGTGCTGTCGACCTTTCGGCTGTCGGCCGCGACGCTGCCCGGTTACCTTGCGCAGATCGAGCACTACCGCCCGGCGTTCCTCCACGCCTATCCTTCGTCGGCCGAACACCTGGCCCGGCTGCTGCGCGATGTGCCGAAGGTACAAAGGCCGCGGTTCGAGGCGCTGCTCCTGGGATCGGAGAACGTCTACCCGGCGCAACGCGCGCTGCTTGAGGAGGCGTTCGGCTGCCGCGTGTTCGCGTGGTACGGGCACAGCGAGAAGTGCCTGCTGGGCGGGGGCTGCGAACAGTCGGACGACTACCACCTGTTTTCCGAGTACGGTGTGCTCGAGGTGCTGGACGAGCAGGGCGCGGCGGTCGCTCCGGGCGGGACGGGAACGCTGGTGGGCACGGGGTTCCTCAACCGCGCGATGCCGTTCCTGCGCTACGCGACCGACGATCGCGCGACCCTGGTGGAGGAGCCTTGCGCCTGCGGCCGCGCCTACCCGCGCATTCGCGGGATCGAGGGCCGCTGGCACGGTGAGCGCCTGTTCGGCAATGGCGGCCGCATGTTCAGCATGACCGCGCTCAACACCCACAGCCCGGCGTTCGACCGCGTGGAGCGCTTTCGCATCCGGCAGGCGCAGCCGGGCAAGGCGGTCGTCCTGGTCGTGCCGGGCGAGGGCTTTGGCGAGAGCGATCGCCAGGCGATCGCACGCGAATACGGCGAGCGTTCTGCCGACTCCGTCCGTTTCGAGGTACAAGAAGTCGACGACCTGCCCCTGACGGGGCGCGGCAAGTTCAAGTTCATCGAGCAGCTCATTCCGGACGACGTCCAGGCGGCCCTCCTCGAGGGCGGGGTTTCATGAAGCAGATCCTGCAGAACTACA
>JBKJOC010000036.1:0-7095 GCA_046595725.1 Candidatus Eiseniibacteriota bacterium | reverse complement strand
CGGGATCCTGGCACCGGCCGCGGGCACCGTGCGCAGCATGCATGACGGCATGCCGGACAACCGCAAGGGCGCGCCGCCGCCGTTCGACCAGGCGGCGATCATGAAAAACCTGCGCCTCTTCCTCGGCAACCACGTCGTGCTCGAGCATGACGACGGCAGGTTCAGCGTGATGGCGCACATGAAGAACGGCAGCGTGCGCGTGAAGCCCGGGCAACGCGTGAAGCGCGGCGCAACCGTGGGCGAAATGGGAATGTCCGGCGACGCCTTCCTGGTCCATCTGCACTATCAACTCCAGTCGGGCCCCGACTTCGAGGAGGGGCTCCCCGCATACTTCGAGATGGTGCGCGTGCGCAACGGTCGCGGCTGGAGCGCGCCGTTCACCGGGCCCGTGGACAGCGGGGACATTGTCCAGAAACTCGATTGACGCACCCCGTCCGCCTGCCTAGACTCACCCGGTTTTCATTCCCCCGGTAGCTCACACTTTCGAAAGTCGGTCATGTCCTTCCACCATCTCCGGGCCCTCCTCACGGGCCTGGCCTGCGTCTTCGCGACGACATGACCGAACGCGTCGGGACCATCGCCGGGCTCTGGCGTTACCCGGTCAAGAGCATGCGCGGCGAGCGCCTGGAGTTTGCAGCCATCACGCGGCGTGGCATCCTGGGCGATCGCGGATGGGCGGTCTACGACGAGACGCGCAAGGGGATTACCGGCGCCAAGCGGCTGCCGGCGCTGCGCGGCCTTGGTGCGCGCTACGCGAGCGAGCCGACTCCCGGCGAGGGCTTGCCGGCCGTCGAGATCAAGCTGCCTGACGGCTCGCTCCTCTGCACCGACGCCCCCGACGCGGGGCGCCGGCTGGGGGAGTTGGTCGGGCGCCCCGTCTCCTTCCGCGCGCTCGGCCCGATGGGCAGCGAAACCGATCCAAGGCTGACGTCGGCGGATGAAACAAAGGAGGTCGAGCGCGAGGTCATGGGACTCCTGCCTGGCGAACCGGTGGCCGACATGAGCGAACTCTCGGGCGAGCACCTGCGTCTCCTGCGGCAGGGGAACTACTTCGACGCATTTCCGCTCCACCTTCTCACCCGCACGACGTTGCGCACGCTCGCGAGCCTCGCCCCGGAATCCGTGTGGGACGAACGCCGTTTCCGCCCGAACCTCCTGGTCGCAGCGGACGAGTCCGACGGCTACCCCGAGATGGCGTGGCTGGGCCGCAGGCTGCGTGCCGGCACCGCGGTAATCGAGATCGCGATGGCCTGTCCCCGCTGCGTCATGGCCACGCAGGCGGTGGAGGAGATTCCGCACGATCCGCGCATCATGCGGACCCTGGTGGGCGAGACCTCCCACAACGCGGGCGTCTACGTGAGCATCGTCGAGGAAGGCGAGGTCCGCGTCGGGGACGCGGTCGAACTGATCCGCGCCTAACGCACGCGCTGGGCGATCACCCCAAGGCACGCGTCCTGAACCACGCGGATCCCGGCCTTTGCCAGTCGAAGCGCGGCATCGTCGTGACGGATCCCGCTCTGGAGCCACACCACCTTGGGGCGGCGATCCTTGGGCAGCGCGAGGATCTCCTCGACCAGCGCGGGAATGCGGTCGGAGCGCCGGAACACGTCGACCACGTCGAACCTGGTCGTCACGTCCGCCAGGCTCGCAAAGGCGGGGCGCCCGAGCGAGGACTCGATCGTGGGATTGACCGGGATCACCTCGATCCCGACCTCGACCAGCATGCGCGGGATGGCGACCGCCGCCTCCCACGGGCGCGAGTCGTCCTTCATGCCGACGACCGCGACCACGCGCGCCGCGCGCGCCACGTCGGCCATGGAGCGCCCACTCGTCAGGATGTTCGAGTGTTTCATCGAGTCGTCCTGCTTGCCGGCGCCTGTGCCGAGGCCGCCCGCACCGCCGCGACCGCCCGCCGCCACGCCAGGAGCCTGCGCTCGCGCTCGCCGCGCTTGAGCCGCGGACGGAAACGCTGCGCGACCTGGCGCGCCTTTGCACCGGCATCGCGCCACCCGAGCGCCCGCGCCGCGAGCAGCCCCGCGCCCAGCGCCGTGGTCTCGACCATCGCGGGGCGCGCGACCGGCAGGCCCAGCGCGTCCGCCTGCAGGCGCATCAGGAGATCGTTCGAGGATGCGCCGCCGTCGACGCGCAACTCGCGCGGGCGCGGTGCGCCGTCGTCGACCACCGCGTCGAGCAGGTCGCGCGACTGCCACGCGATCGAGTCAAGGACCGCGCGCGCCAGGTGCGCACGGCCGGCGCCGCGCGTGAGCCCGAGCCACGCGCCGCGCGCATCGGGATCCCAGTGCGGCGCGCCCAGTCCGACAAACGCCGGCACGAAGTGCGTGCCGAGCGCATCGGGCACGCTCGCCGCCAGCGCCTCGACGTCGGCCGCCGTCTCGATCACGCCCAGCTCGTCGCGCAGCCATTGCACCGCGGCGCCGGCGATGAACACGCTGCCCTCGAGCGCATAGGCGGGGCCGCCGCCGGCGTCGCATGCGACGGTCGTGAGCAATCCGTGGCGCGAGGCGATCCTCCGCGCGCCGGTGTAGGCCATGAGGAAGCAGCCGGTGCCGTAGGTGTTCTTGACCGCGCCCGGCGTCGTGCAGCCTTGTCCATAGAGCGCGGCTTGCTGATCGCCCGCGACCCCCAGGATCGGCAGCCCGTCGGGCAGACCGCGCACGCCGCGTACGACGCCGAACTCGCCGGAGGAGCGCCGGACCTCCGGCAGCACCGCGCGCGGCGTCTCGAACAGGTCGAGCAGCCCGTCGTCCCAGCGGGCCGAGGCGAGGCGATCGCTGCGATAGAGCAGCGTGCGCGAGGCGTTCGTCGGGTCGGTCGCGTGGACCTGGCCGCCGGTCATGCGCCAGATCAGCCACGAGTCGACGGTGCCGAACGCCAGCTCCCCGCGGGCCGCGCGCCGCGCGACGCCGCGCACGTTGCGCATCAACCACGTCAGCTTGGTGCCCGAGAAGTAGGGGTCGAGCACGAGGCCGGTCAATCGCTTGACGCGCGCCTCGTGGCCGGCCTTGCGCAGGGCGGCGCACAGGTCCGCGGTGCGCCGACACTGCCACACGATCGCGCGATGGACCGGCTTCGAGCTCCGGCGATCCCACAATAGCGTGGTCTCGCGCTGGTTCGTGATCCCGATCGCCGCCACCCGCCGCGCGACGTCGCGCGCGGAACGCAGCCCCGCCGAAGCCAGGGCGCCGCGCGCGGCGGCATAGGTGGCACCGACCAGGTCCTCGGGGTCGTGCTCGACCCAGCCGGGCTTCGGGTAGTGCTGAGGGATCTCGCGGGAACCGCGGCCCCGGACGCGTCCCGCGCGATCAAGCAGCAGCGCGGTGGCGCCGGTCGTGCCCTCATCGAGCGCGAGGATCCAGTCGTTCATGATCGAGCCTCCCCGCGCGCCTCTCCCAGGATCCGCTCCTCAAAATCGAGCATCCCGGCTACCTCGGAAACCTCGGCCGCGCGCCGCTCCTCGCTCCAGCCCAGGCGCTCTCCCATCCACGCGGCCACCGGGGGCGCCGCGGCCCGGGCCGCCACGGCGTCCAACCACAGCCGGCTGCGCCGGAAGATCACGTCCTCGACGCGCATCGCGAATTGGTGTTCCACCGCGGCGTCGACCGCGGCCCGGGTGATCGACGCTTCCAGGGTCCCGAGGAGCATCGCGGTCCTGGTCGAGCAATCCGCCGCCCGCGTGCCCAGGTGGCGCACCACGCGGTCGACCGCGCGTTCGGCGAGGTGGCGCGCGGTCGTGTACTTGCCGCCGATGAGCGAGATCAGGCCCCGCTCCTCGACCAGCTGCGCCTCGCGCGGATTGTCCCACGGATGGTCGCTCGCCGCGCGCGCGAGCGACCGCACCCCGGCGAACACGCGGCTGGTCGAGCGCGCGGGCAGTGGGCCGCCGGGCCAGCGCGCGGCGATCTCGTCCCACAGGTAGCGCACGTCGGCCACGGTGGGGGAGACCTCGTCGGGGGGCCGCGCGTCGTCGGTGTCGGTCGTGCCGACCAGCGACCACGCGCCCCAGGGCAGGACGAAGAACACGCGGCGGTCCTTGCGCGCGAACAGGAGCAGCGCGTGCTCCGACAGGTTGGGCACGACCACGTGGGTTCCGCGCGTCGGGCGCAGCGTCGCGGCGGCCCTGGTGCCGGTGCGCGCGCGCACTTCATCGACCCACGGCCCGGCGGCGTTGACGATCGCACGAGCCTCGATCGTCTCCTCGCCGGGGGCGATGCGCGCCCGCCAGGTCGCGCCCGAGAGCGTGAGCGCTGTGACCTCCGTGCGTGTGCGGATCAAGGCTCCCGCCTGCGCGGCGGCGACGGCGCACGCCACCACGACGCCGGCGTCGTCCATCTGCGCGTCGTGGAAGAGCGCGGCACCCGTCAGATCTGCGGCCGGCAGATGCGGCTCGCGCTCGAGCGCCTCCGCCGCGGCGAGGCCGCGGTGCTTGGGCATCCCGCCTTTTCCCGAGAGCGCGTCATAGAGCGAGAGCCCCAGCTTGACGAACCGGCCGGAGCGCGCGTCGTTCTTGTAGAAGGGCAGCAGGAACTTGAGCGGCCGCACCAACCCGGGCGCGGTCTCGAGCAGGATCGCGCGCTCGCGCAGCGCCTCGCGGACGAGGCCGAACTGGCCGGTCTCGAGATAGCGGATGCCGCCATGGACCAGCTTGGAGGAGCGTGAGGAGGTTCCGGAGGCGAGGTCATTCTTCTCGACCAGCACGACCGAGAGCCCGCGCAGGGCGGCGTCGCGCGCGACCTGCGTGCCGTGGATCCCGCCCCCGATGACCAGCAGATCCACGGTCGGCATGGCGCGTCCGCCTACGAACTCAAAAGTGGAGTTTCTCGATCCAGCGCTCGCCCCGCAAGACGAGCCAGGCGGCGATCGAGCCGAGCAGGATGCCGGTCAAAACGTCCGTCGGATAGTGGCGGCCGAGGTAGATCCGCGAGAACCCGATCCAGATCGCGATGAACCACGCCAGCGGCCCCATTCGCGGATGGCGTCGGGCCACCAGGACGGCGGCCGCCGCGGAGCCCGCCGCATGCCCCGACGGAAACGACGAGTTGTGCCGCGGACTCATCCCCTCGGGACGCTCGCGGTCGGTGATCCACTTGGTCAGGGCGACGATCCCGCTCGAACTGATCAGCGCCACCGAGGCGAGCTTGGTCGTGAGCTGGGCGGCCGGCGTGCCGAAGAACCCGAATGCCACCATCCCGAACAGGGCGCTCTTGGGTTCGCCGATCTTCGAGGCGAAGGCCATGCTCTTGTCGAGCCAGGGCGCGCGGTAATTGTCGTGGATGGCGTGGTAGGTCGCCATGTCCAATTCATGGCCGCGCGGCGTCAACAGGAGCCAGAGGTCACCGGCGAAGACCGCGAGAATGAAGATGCCGGTCAGGATCGGGCGCACGGCCTAGTCCTCCTCGAAGTGGATTACGAGCACGGGGCAGTCGATCGCCGCCTGGCGGATCTCTTCTTCGTGGGCATCGAGGTCGGCCTCCGGGCGCGCCCAGCAGTGGTCGTCCTCGAGGACGAACACTTCCGGCGCCAGCTCGGGACACAAGCCGCACAGGATGCAGCCGTCCTCGACCCAGACTTTCGTCAGGCCCATTGCGTGAGACTCCAGGGGACAAGATCTCAGAGGGAGCCGGCGGTGGCCAGGTGCCCGCCGCGTGAGCACGCATGATGCGTTTGGCCCGTGGTCGAGGGCAAGACCTTTGCTCCGCGTTGCCCTGGTCGGGGCGCTTCGCTTCGCTGCGGGGTGGGCACCTTGGGCCGATGCTGTCCTTGCGCGAACCCCGCGCACCGCCGACAATCAATGCATGCACGCGCACTCATCCTCCCAGCGCGCCCTCGCAGTGGTTCTCGCGCTCAACCTGCTGATGTTTCTGGTCGAAGTGTTCGCGGGGTGGTGGACCAACAGCCTTGCGCTGTGGTCCGACTCAGGTCACATGCTGGGCGATGTGGGCGCGATCGCGCTCTCCTTCGGCGCTGCCCGGCTGGCGGCTCGGCCGCCATCGCCCGAGAAGACCTGGGGCTGGCACCGCAGCGAAATCCTTGCTGCACTGGCCAACGGCGTCACCCTGGTCGTGATCGCCGCGCTGGTCGCGATGGAGGCCGCCCGCCGCTTCGCCGCGCCTCCGAGCGTACCGGGCGAGGTCGTGGCCTGGGTGGGAGCGATCGGCCTGGTCGTCAACGTGGTGTCCGCGGTCGTCCTCCTGCGGGGCGCAGCGCTCGACCTCAACCGCCGGGGCGCGTTCCTCCACGCGGTGAGCGACGCGCTGGGCTCGATCGGCGCGCTCGTCGCCGGCGTCGTCATGCTGCGCTTCGGCTGGTGGCTGGCTGATCCCCTGGCCTCGATCCTGATTGCGGTGCTGGTCTTCGGCGCAGGCATCCGCCACCTGAGGGACACCGTGCACGTGCTGATGGAAGGCGCGCCCGCATCGATCCAGGTCGAGCGGTTGAGGGATGCAATGGAGCGTGCCGAGGGTGTGGTGGCGGTGCACGACCTCCACGTCTGGAGCGTGACCTCGCACATGGCGGTGCTGTCGGCGCACGTCGTCACCGCGCCCGAGACCTCGCTCGCCGCCGCCCAGATGGTGAGCGCGCGCCTGCGTACGTTGCTCCAGCGCGACTTCGCGATCGAGCACGCCACGCTGCAGCTCGAACCCGGCGCGCCCGCCTGCGATCCTTGCGATGTCCTTCCGATTGAAAAATCCGGAATTGCCTGACGAATTCCGTTTTGCCGGACAACGCTAGGGTGGCGGCTAACTCAGCACCCCGCACCGAATTGGTGTCCGCACACCCCAGCACCCGTGACAAACCTTCCATTTGAGAAAGAAATCACAAGCATAATTAGCTATCAGCGTGCATCTTACGTGTGTGCCATCGAGGGGAATTCGACATGGCACTCTGGCATCCCAAATGCCAGCCGCCCTCGATGCAGGCCTTGCTTGTGGCGCCACATCCACTACCTGCCGCACCTCGCGCGCCGCGGGCAGTCGCACCGGACACCAGCCCCATCACCGGCGGCCCCCGAACCCGTGGCCCCCGTCTGTCAGGAGGAACGAAGCATGAACGTGAAGCCGCTATCCGACCGTCTGC
>JBKJOC010000487.1:0-2577 GCA_046595725.1 Candidatus Eiseniibacteriota bacterium | reverse complement strand
GGGACCTCGATCTTGTCGTCGAGCAGCGAGAAGATGCGCTCGGAGGAGGCCATCGCCGATTGCAGGATGTTGTACTTCTCGGTCATGTCCGAGATCGGCCGGAAGAAGCGCTGGGCGTAGAGCAGGAATGCCACCAGGGCGCCGAGCGTGAGCCCGCCTCCGATCACCTGGCGACCGCCGTACCAGATGATGAGCGCCGTCGCCAGCGCGCCGATCAACTCGACCGTGGGGAAGAACACCGCGTAGTAGAAGATGCTCCGCACATTGGCGTCGCGGTGGCCGGCATTGGTGCGCTCGAAGCCCTCGCGCTGGCGCACCTCCCGGTTCATGACGTGCGCGGTGGACATGCCGGTCAGGTTTTCCTGCAGGTTCGCGTTCATGCGCGCCAGCGCGGTCCGCACATCCCGGTAGGTCGCGCGCACGCGCGAGCGGAACACCAGCGTCACCACGAAGATCAGCGGCAGCACCGAGAACGCGACCAGGGCCAGCTCCGCATTCATGAGGACGATGGCGATCATGATGCCGACCAGAGTGACGACGTCGCCCACGATCGTGACCACGCCCGAGCTGAAGAGCTCGTTAAGGACGTCGACGTCGCCGGTCAGGCGCGTCATCAGGCGGCCGACCGGATTGCGATCAAAAAACGGGAGCGACATCTTCTGGAGCTTGGTGAAGAGCGCCAGGCGCAGGTCGTACATGATCGACTGCCCGACTTCCTGCATGATCTTCATCTGGAAGAAGCCGACCAGGAACTCCGCCCCGAGCACGCACAGGTAGAGGCCCGCGACCTGGGTCAGGCCCGGAAAGTTG
Organism: Candidatus Eiseniibacteriota bacterium; assembly: GCA_046595725.1. Classification (GTDB taxonomy): domain Bacteria; phylum Eisenbacteria; class RBG-16-71-46; order RBG-16-71-46; family DASYSL01; genus JANPEF01. Next base: position 1,767 of record JBKJOC010000487.1, on the reverse strand, counting down.
CCCTCTGCGATGTCACCGTCGATCGCGATCTTGACCAGCCACGGACCCACGATCTCGAGCCCGGCCTGCAGCAGCACGAAGACGGTCGCGACCAGAACCTTGCCCTTGTAGGCGCCGAGGTAGCCGAGCAGCCGGCGCATGAGCCGCGCGTCGTAGGCGCGGCCGAGCGCTTCCTCCTCGTGGTAATCGAACTCGGCCATGTCAGGAGGCCTCGAGCTCTTCTTCGAGCTGCTGGCGGCGGTAGAGCTCGGCGTAGATGCCGCCCTGGCCGAGCAGCTCGAGGTGCGTGCCCTGCTCGGCGATCCGCCCCTCGTCGAGCACGACGATCACGTCGGCGTGGCGCACGGTCGAGACCCGGTGGGAGACCAGGATCGAGGTGCGATCCTTCATCACGGCCATCAACTCCGTCAGGATCGCCTCCTCGGTGTAGGTGTCGACCGAGGACAGGCAGTCGTCGAGCAGGAGGATCGCCGGGCGCCGGAGCACCGCGCGCGCGATCGCGGTGCGCTGCTTCTGGCCGCCCGAGAGCGTGATGCCGCGTTCGCCCACGACCGTCGCGTAGGCGCGCGGGAAACCGTCGACGTCGCCGTCGAGGTGGGCCACGCGCGCCGCCCAGGCGATGTCCTCGGGGGATGCGTTCTCGACGCCGAAGGCGATGTTGTCCGCCACCGAGGCGGAGAACAGGAACGTCTCCTGCGGCACCACGCCGAAGCGGCGCCTCAGGCCCGGCAGCGTGTACTCGCGCACGTCGCGGCCGTCGAGGAAGACCGTTCCGGACGGCGGATCCGACAGCCTGAGCAGGAGCGAGAGCAGCGTGCTCTTGCCCGCGCCCGTGTGGCCGACCAGCGCCAGGGTCCTGCCGGAGGGGATCGTGAGATTGACGTCCACCAGCGCCGGACGCGTGGCTCCCGGGTACGTGAACGTGAGACTCCTGAGCTCGATCGCGCCCCTGGCCTCGGGCGGGTCGACCGCTCCGGGCAGGTCGTTGATCGCCGGCGGGGTCTCGAGGATCGAGGTCAACCGTGCCCATGATGCCGCCCCGCGCTGGAACAGGTTGACCACCCACCCGAGCGCGATCATCGGCCAGGTCAGCATCGAGAGGTAGGCGTTGAATGCCACGAACTCGCCGAGCGAGATTTTCTTCTGCATGACCAGCCAGCCGCCCAGCCAGAGCACGATCACGACGCCAAGCGCCGCCAGGAATCCCATCGCCGGATAGAACAGGCTGAAGATCCTGATCAGGACCGAGTTCTTGCGGACATACTCCCGGTTGAGCTCGGAGAACTGCTCGATCTGGCGCTCCTCCTGGGCATACGCGCGCACCACCCGCACGCCCGCGAGATTCTCCTGCGCCATGGCCGAGATCCTTGCGAAGTGTGCCTGCACCTCCTCGAAGCCCTTGTGGATCCTGGAGCCGAAGTACGCAACCGAGAACGACAGCAGCGGCAGGGGCAGGAGGGCCACCAGCGTCAGGAGCGGCGAGATGTACAGCATGAGCGAGACCGCCACGACGGCGACCACGAGCGTATTGAGTCCCTGCATGATGCCCGGGCCGAGCACCATGCGCACCGCGTTCATGTCGCTGGTGGCGCGCGACATCAGTTCACCCGTCTGCTGCCCGTGGTAGAACGACTGCGGCTGGCGCTGGAGGTGGGCGAAGAGGTCGTTCCGGAGATCGAATTCGACGTGGCGGGAGACCCCGATCAGGATTTCGCGCATCAGGTAGCGGAAGACGCCACCGACGACGGCGATCCCCACGATCCAGAG
>JBKJOC010000385.1:0-3074 GCA_046595725.1 Candidatus Eiseniibacteriota bacterium | reverse complement strand
CGAGGGACTGCACGTCGACTTCAGCCTGCTCACCACCAGCTCGGTGCTGTTCGACTCGCTGTTCATCCCGGGTGGGGAGCGCAGCGTGCAGGCTCTGCGCGCCGATCCGCGCGCAATTCACTTCGTGACCGAGGCTCACGAGCACTGCAAGGCGATCCTGGCCGTCGGGGCAGGTGTCGATCTCTATGCGGAGGGTCGGCCCCGCCACGAGCAGGGCGCGCCGCCCGCACTGGGCAAGAAGGTCCTGGTCGAGCGAGGGATCGTGCTCACCCGCGGCGCCGCGACGGCGGCGATCCGCCCCTACATCGACGCCATTGCCGCCCACCGGCACTGGGAGCGCGAACCGAAGGATCCCTAGCCGGCGTGCACCACCATCGCGATGCCCTGGCCGCCGCCGATGCAGGCCGACGCGACCCCGATCGACTTGCCCCGCTTCGCGAGCTCGAGCAGGAGGGTGTAGACGAGGCGGGTGCCGGTCGCGCCCAGGGGGTGGCCGAGCGCGATCGCACCGCCGTTGACGTTGACCTTCGCGCGGTCGAGCCCGAGTTCCTTCTCGACCGCGAGGAACTGCCCGGCGAACGCCTCATTGATCTCGAACAGGTCGACCTGGTCGAGCGTGAGGCCCGCGCGCGCGAGCGCCGCGCGGATGGCGGGCGCAGGCCCGATGCCCATCTCGCTCGGCTCGACGCCGACCGCAGCCCATGAAATCACGCTTCCGAGGGACCTGAGCCCGAGCGCCTTCGCCTCGCTGGCCGTCGTGACGACCACGGCGGCCGCCCCGTCGACGACGCCGGAGGCATTGCCCGCCGTCACCGTCGACTCCGGCCCGAAGTGTGCGGGCAGCTTCGCCAGCGCTTCGCGCGAGGGCGCGACCTGGAAGTGGTCGTCCTTGTCGATCACGATCGGGTCGCCCTTCTTCTGCTTGATGACGACCGGCACGATCTCCTCGGCAAAGCGGCCCGACGACGTGCGCTCCGTGCCCGCGGTGTGCGAGCGCATCGCGTAGTCGTCCTGCGCCTCACGCGTGATTCCGTACTTCCTCGCGAGATTGTCCGAGGTCTGTGCCATCAGGCAGCCGCACGAGGTGTCCATCAGGGCAACCGCCAGCGAGTCCTCGAGCGCGGGCTGCTGCCCGAGCCTGAGCCCTGAGCGCATGCCGCGCAGGACGTGCGGCGCCTGCGACATGTTCTCCATGCCGCCAGCGACCACGATCCTCGCCTCGTCGAGCAGCAGGAGCTGCGCGCCGCTGACAATCGCCTGGATGCCGGAGCCGCACAGGCGGTTGACGGTCAGGGCGGGCACCGGGTTCGGGATGCCCGCCTTGAGCGCGACGTGGCGGGCGCCGTAGAGCGCGTCCCCCGAGGTCTGCATCGCGTTGCCCATCACGACGTGCTCCACCTGGTCGGGCGTGACGCCGGAGCGCTCGAGCGCGCCCTGGACCGCGATCGCGCCGAGGTCGATCGCCGAGACCGGGGCCAGCGCGCCGCCGGGCTTGCCGTCGCCGCGTTTACCGCCGATCCACTCGGCCATGGCCGTGCGCGCGCCGCCGACGATGACGATCTCGTGCGCGCTCACTTGGCCGGCCCCGCGTTGTACTCGTAGAAGCCGCGGCCGCTCTTCTTGCCGTACCAGCCCGCAAGCACCATGCGCTTGAGCAGCGGGGGCGGCGCGAAGCGCGGCTCCTTGAATTCGTCGAACATGATGTTGGCGATCGAGTAGGTGGTGTCGAGGCCGACGAAATCGAGCAGCGTCAAGGGGCCCATCGGGTGGCCGCAGCCGAGCTTCATGCCGTTGTCGATGTCCTCGCGCGACGCCACGCCGGATTCGAGCACGCGAATGGCGTCGAGCAGGAACGGCACCAGGAGGCGGTTGACTACGAAGCCCGGCGTGTCCTGCGCCGCGACCACGACCTTGGGCAGCCTGGTGGCGAAGGCCTCGACCTCCTTGAATGCCGCGTCGTCGGTCATCGGCGTCCGCACCACCTCGACCAGCTGCATGAGCGGTACCGGGTTGAAGAAGTGCAGCCCAAAGAAGCGCGCGGGCCGCCCGGTCCTGGCGGCCATCTCGGTGATCGAGAGCGAGGACGTGTTGGAGGCGAAGATCGCGCCCGGCGCGCACACGCGGTCGAGCACGGCGAAGACCTCGTGCTTGGCGGCAAGATTCTCGACCGCCGCCTCGATCACGAGGTCGCGGTCGGCGAGGTCCTCGATCCGAGTCGTGCCCTGGATGCGGGCCGTGATCCCGGCCTTCTGATCGGCGGTCAGCTTGCCCTTGTCGACGCCGCCCTGCAGGAACTTCTCGATTCTGGCCAGACCCTTCGCCAGCGCGTCGTCCGACACCTCGCGCACGCGGACGTCGAAGCCCGCCTGGGCCGCCACCTGCACGATGCCCGAGCCCATCAGCCCGCAACCGATCACGCCGACTTTCTGAATCGCCATGGATGCCATCTCCGAAGGACAGGGACCACGCCTGCGACACGAGGGAGCGCCCGGCACGTGTCACGGGCGCGATACAACGGGGTTCAAGCCGCAGTCTATCACACGGTTGTGTGCTATGCTGCGCGCTCCCTTGAGGCGTCACGCGCGGCCCGGGATCCGCGTCTCGTGAGAGCCATCGTTCCAGGTTTTCGTGAGGAGGATTCCCATGTTGCCGGGTCGAGCCCGCCGTCTCGCTTTGATGCTGCTTCCACTCCTCCTCGCCGCGCCCGCATCCGCCGATGGACCGGCCGCGTCGCACGCGGACTTTCCCGATCGCCGATGGGATGCCGTGACCGCCGCCGATGCCGGACTTGCGGGCGCCGGGCTCGCAACCGACGCGGGCTCGTCGTTCTACGCCAACCCGGCGCTCGCGCTCGAGGGAACGAAAGCCCTGCGGATCTCGGGCCTGCTGGCGCAGCCTCATCGCGACGACCTGCGCGCTTCGACCACGGACTACCAGGACGGCTCGGGCTTCCCCGCGATCGGGGAGGTCGGCGCGCGCCTGCGTTTCCGCGGCCTCGGCGTCACCGCCTACTTCGCGCAGCCGCACTACGAACACCAGGAGACGCGCTTCGTCGGCATCGACCCGCAGACGGG
>JBKJOC010000119.1:0-3127 GCA_046595725.1 Candidatus Eiseniibacteriota bacterium | reverse complement strand
ATTCCCAGGACTGCCACTGCGATCCACAGATGCTTCACGCTGGTTCCTCCTCTGTGTGGCGGCGCTCCCAGGGCTCCGCCGACTTCCGCCTCAGCGGATGATGACGAATCTGCCCCGTGAATTCCCGTTCGGTGATTCCACGCTGAACATGTAGATGCCGCTCACCACGTCCTGGCCGTTGCGCGAGATCAGGTTCCAGGTCGCCTGGCCGTCGGCCGCATTCTCCTTCTGCAACTTGCCATTGGTCTGCGTGTCCTCCGATCGAAGGGTCGTGACCAGGTCGCCCGAGATCGTGTAGATCCGCAGAGTCCACGTGCCGTCCGGCATGTTGAAGAAGTCGACGTGGGTGCCGGTCGGGTCTGCTGCATTCGGCGTCAGGTCCCATTGCGCGCGCCCGCGGTAGGGGTTCGGCACGACGTAGATGCCCTTGGTGTCGGCCGTCGCGGTCGCCGACTGCGGCGTCACGCCCTGGGATTCGACCGCCGAGCGCCGGCCTTCCTGTTCCGCGAGCTGGCCGCGGCCGCCATTGACGTCGCGCTGCCCCGTCGAGTCCTTGCCCGTCACCGAATAGAAGTAGACGAAGCCATTGAGCACGTTCCGGTCGACGTAGCGGTAGCGCCCGATCGGGTAGATCGCCGTCTTGAAGTTCGGGTCGATCGCCTCCACGCCCGGGCGGATCTGGTACTTGCGAGGGCCGAAGTAATAGGCCGTGTCGCCGGGCGCGGTCGTGGCCGGCGGGCAGGTGCCGTTGATCAGCGTGGTCCCGACCTTGCACGGGGCAATGTCGATCGGGTACAGGCGCTCGCCGGTCTGCTCGTTGAGGAGCACCGGGAACGTGTCCGTGATCGCGTCGAAGAAGCCGTCGCCTTCTCCCGGGTCGTTCGTGCCGGGCTGGCCGTCGGCGCCCCAGTCCACCGAGTCCCTGAGCGGAGTCAGGGCGTCGAAGAGCTTGAACTCGGCAAGCAGCGCCCACAGCTCCTCGGACGGTCCCGACGAGCCGACCGGGCGCGTGAAGTTCGAGGCCTTCCAGATCCGATACGACCGGAAGTCGAGGAAACCCGACGACGGGTCCGGTGTGACCTCGCTCAGGTTGCTCCACTCGATCGTGACTTCGCGGTCGCCCGGCGTGAGCCTCAGGTCGGGATTCGGCGGCGGCGCCGCGGCGAGCCAGTTCTTGAGCAGCGCACCCGGGACTCCGGTGCAGAAGTTGCAGTCGAGATCGAACCAGGTGATCGTGTCGTCCTCCACCAGGCGCGACTGGCCCGCCTCCTCGTCGCGGCAGTCGGCGGTCTCGTACGGGCTGCCCGGGGGCGCGGTCAGCGGGGTCTCGCGGCCACGCAAGTCCGGCGTGGGGCGGCCGTTCGCCGCAATGTACTTCCCGCGGAACGTCTTCTGGGCCTCGATCGCGTTGTTGATCATGGCCGAGTAGCGATCCGGGTTTGCCAGGTCGGGGCTCGCCGGGTTGTTCACCGGCTTGCTGTAGTCGCAGCGCTGGACGGCGAGCGCGACCTGGACCGAGATCTTCTCGCCGTTCTGCCACTGCAGGTAGGGGCCGATCGAGCAGATCGAGAAGTAGTCGGTCTTGGTCGACTCATCGGGACGCTCTTCACTGATGAGGCCAGTCACAGGATCAACCCCGATGGGCACCGTTCCACCGTTGATGCCGAACGCCAGCGTCTGGAAACGCTCGAGGTCGACGGTCGGACCACCGCCCTGGACGAACGGCGTCCCCGGCAGATAGGCGCGGTACATGCGGAAGCCGACGCGCCGCGGACCCTTGAGTCCCGTGGGATCCGTGGTGTGCCCGAGCAGCAGAAAACTCGAAGCCGCGATCGTGCGTCCGAGGTCGCCATCGTCGTCGGTCATGCTGAAGCCGCGCACGTGAAGCGTGTCGCTCGTGCAGAGCTGCGCATCGTAGTTGAGGTCGAGCTGCGGATTGAGCGTCTCGGAGTAGTCGCCCTGGGGCACGCGCGGTTCCGGCAGGTCGTCCGCGAAGTAGCGGTCGAGTGCGGTCGGTCCGACGTCCTGGTCGACCACGAAGCCGACGAACACCGAGTCCAGCATGTGCCCCGACTGGTTGATGACCTGGTAGTCGACGGCGGTGAAGTCGTTCGCGCCCGGGACGGCAAAGGCATACGTGCTCTGCCGCACCAGGAGGCCGAATGGCACGTGCTTCTCCGCGAAGTTCGCGTTGACCGCCTGTTCGGTGTCGTCGCGCATCTCGCAGGAAAACATCTGCTGCGAGATCGCGGCATAGTCCTCGTCGATCGCGCCGTCGTTGTCGTCGTCCTTGCCGTTGAGGAATTCCTCATCGACCCGGTCGTCGCTGTCGTCGTCGAAATCGCGCTGCCCGCCGACCTGGCCGTCGTAAGCCTGGTAGATGCGGTCCTCGGGCGCGAGCGTGGGCGGGCGCCACTCGGTGTTCGAGCTCACGCGCCGCACCACCGCCGGGTCAAGCGCCTCCGGGTTCTTGGCGCCAACCCACAGTCCCCAGTAGAACAGGAACTCGTTGCCTGAAGGCCCCGGCCACTGCGCCGAGGGATCCGACGAGTTGGCGGTGAACGGATTGCCCATGACGCCGATGTTGGTCGTCTTGAGCCACACGTTGCCGACGGTCGAGACGCGGCCCGGACCGTTGATCTCCGGCACCGCGTTGGGCGTGATCGGCCCGTGGCCGCCGCCGCCACGCAGCGTTCCCGGCGCGGGCTCGGCGCCCGGATCGGCGGGGTTGACCAGCCCCTTCATGTCCTCGTCGACGACGCGTGCGAAGGCCGGGCGGGTCGCGGCCAGCGCGAGCCCCGCGCACAGGACGAACAGGGAGTTGCGGACGACAGTGCGCGCGCTTCGATTCACACGGAACTCCTTGTGCATGTGCGTCCGCCTCTTCCTAGAACGTCACGCCGGCGCCGACGCGGACATTGCGTCCCTCGGCGAAGACGCGCGGATCATTGACCGGCACCCAGTCGTCGATGCGGTCGCCGTTGGTGTCCCTCAGGTAGGCGCCGCCGGCGCGGCCGGTCTCGGTGTAGTAGACGAGGTAGTCCTGCCCGATCTGGTTGACGTACGGATTCGGGAAGTTGTTGGGCGAAAGGTTCTGGATCGGCGTCGAGTCGAGCACGTTGCGCGC
>JBKJOC010000055.1:0-4332 GCA_046595725.1 Candidatus Eiseniibacteriota bacterium | reverse complement strand
CTGCTCATCCTGGTCTTCCCGATCGGGACCGAGGTCCTGGGCGCCAAGCGCTGGCTCCGCCTGGGCGGCTTCCAGTTCCAGCCCTCGGAGATCGCCAAGCTGTGGACCATCTTCGTGTTGGCGCGGCACCTCGACCAGCGACGCCTCGACCTCTCGCGCGCGAAGAACTGGGTGATCCCGATGCTGATCGTGTTCACGCCCATGGCGCTGGTGCTCAAGGAGCCCGACCTCGCGACCTCGCTCTCGTTCTTCGTCTTCTTCGTCGCGATGATGTTCTGGGCCGGCATGCCGATCACGACTCTCCTGCTCGCGCTCTCGCCGGTCCTGAGCGTCGCGCTGTTCTTCCTGACCAAGAGCGAGTGGCCGTTCGCGATCGTGTTCGTCGCGTTCCTCCTGTGGGCGCGGCCGCGCCTGCCCGTCCTGGTTGCCTTAGTCCTGCTCAACGGGGCGGTGATGATCGGACTGCCGCACCTGTGGAACGGGCTCGAGCCCTACCAGAGGGGCCGCATCGAGACCTTCCTCAATCCCGACGAGGACCCGACCGGCGCGGGCTACCAGGTGATCCAGTCCCAGATCGCGATCGGCTCGGGCGGCCCCATGGGGCGCGGCTACCTGCACGGCACGCAGAAGGGGCTGTCCTTCCTGCCCATGAAGCACACCGACTTCATCTTCTCGGTGCTCGGGGAGGAGCTGGGCTACTGGGGGACCGCACTCGCGCTGCTCCTGTTCGGCGTGGTGTGCTTTCGCGGGCTCTGGATCGCGCAGACCGCGCGCAACGCGTTTGCCAGCCTGATCGCGGTGGGCGTGGTGTCGGTCTTCTTCTACCATGTGCTCCTGAACGTGCTCATGACCCTGGGCTGGGCGCCGGTCGCGGGGGTGCCGCTGCCACTCCTGTCGTACGGCGGCACCTCCCTGGTCATGAACTGCATCCAGATCGGCATCCTGCTCAACGTCGGTATGCGCCGACAGGAGCACTGAGGTCCCATGTTTCCCGAAGTCTTCCATCTAGGGCCGCTCCACCTGCGTTCATTCGGCGTCATGCTGGCGCTTGCGTTCCTGGTCGGGACATGGCTCGCGCTGGGCGAGGCGCGCCGGCGCGGCCTGGACGAATCGAAGCTGCTCAACCTGGTGCTCGTGGTCCTGGTGGCCTCGATCGTCGGCGCCCGCGGCATGTACGTCTTGACGCATCTCGCCGAGTTCCGCGCCAACCCGGCGCTGGCCTTTGCGCTCTGGGAGGGCGGCCTCACGCTCTACGGGGGGTTCGCGCTCGGCACGCTCGCCGGCTTCGTGTCCATGAAGCGCGCGGGCCTGCCGATGGGGATCACCGCCGACGCGGTCACGCCATCGGTCGCGCTGGGAGTGGGGATCGCGCGCCTCGGCTGCTTCCTCAACGGTTGCTGCTTCGGCATTCCGGGGCACTCGGCGTGGTGCGTGCGCTTCCCGCCCGGCTCGCCGCCCGATGCCGTGTTCCCGGGGATGGCGCTCGAGCCTTCGCAGCTCTACAACGCGTTCGCCGGCTTGCTCCTGTTCCTGCTGGTGCTCTGGCTCAGGCCGCGCATCAAGTCGCCCGGCCGCCTGTGGTGGACATTCCTCGCGCTCTTCATGCTGGTGCGGATCCCGATCGACGCCACGCGCTACTACGAGCCTGGCGCTTACGTGCTCGATTCGCCGTGGGGCAAGGTGACCGACAGCAACGTCATCGGTGCGGCGATCTTCGTGATCTCGGTCGCGATGTGGGTGCTTGCCGGCCGCAGCGCCCGGAAGAATGCGCGGGAGCACGCCGCTTGAGGATCGACGGGCGCACCGCGCTCTACGCCGTGCTCGGGCGTCCGATTGCCCACAGCCTCTCGCCCGCGCTCCACCAGGCGGCGTTCCGGGCCGAGAGCCGCAACGCGGCCTACATCGCGTGCGACGTCGGCGAGGACGAGCTTGATTCCGCGCTCGAGGGCCTGCGCGCGCTCGGCGCGATCGGCGTCAACCTGACGGCGCCGCTCAAGACCCGGACCGCCGCCTCGGGTGCCCTGCTGACGGACGAGGCGCGGCGCGCCGGCGCAGTCAACACGCTGCGGTTCGACGGTGGGAAGGGGGTCGGCCACAACACCGACGGCCTGGGCCTTGCGCGGTTCCTCGAGCGCTCAAGGGTACCGCTCGCCGGCGCGCGCGTGGTGTTCCTCGGGGGCGGGGGGGCGGTGCGCGGCCTCGTGCCCGTGTTCGAGGACAAAGGCGCGGCTTCGATCGTCGCCGTGGTGCGCGAGACGGGGCGGCCGCTTCCCGGCGTCAAGATCGTGACCGACGCCAGCGCGGCGCGCACGATTCTCGGGGAGGCGACGCTGGTCATTCAGGCCACGCCGCTCGGCGCCCATGCGAACGACCCCATGCCCGCGCCCCCCGAGTGGGTCTCGGCCCAAGCGGTCGCGATCGATCTCAGGTATCATCCCGCGGCCACGCCCTGGCTGCTCGCCGTGCGCTCCCGCGGCATCCTGGGCGCGAACGGGCTCGGGATGCTGATTGAGCAGGCTCTCCTGAGCCAGGAGTTCTGGCACGGCACGACGCCCCCGCGAACTGCCCTCGAGGAGGCCGTTTCGTGGAGCGATCCCTTCAAAGTGTAGCGCGGACGATGTCCAACGGCCTGGTGGCGCTGGCGCGGGGGGTGCTCGCCGCCGCGTACCCCGTGGGCTGCGCGGCATGCGGCGCGGCAGTGGCGGGCGGTCCCGCGCTTCCGCTGTGTGGGGCGTGCGAGGGCGGCCTGGTCGACCTGGGCGAGGCGTTCTGCCTCGACTGCGCGCGCGCAGGCGGGCAGCCGCGGCGCTGCGTCCTCTTTGGTCACCTGCCTCTGGCGGGCGGGTTCGTCTTCGGGGACGGCATCCGCGCGCTGGTCCACGCGCTCAAATTCGGCGATGCGCCGGAACTGGCCGCGCCCCTGGTCGCGCGCACATGGGCGGGGCCGGCCTTTACGGCGCGGCCGCGGCCCGATCTCGTCGTGCCCGTGCCGCTGCACGCGGTGAGGCGGCGCGAGCGCGGCTACGACCAGGCGGCACTCCTGGCGCGCGCATTCGCGCGGCAGGCGGGCGCGCCCGACGTGCCGGCGCTGTTGCGGGTTCGCGCCACGCGCCAGCAGTCGCGCCTCGGCGCGCGCGCGCGCGCGGAAAACCTGGTGGACGCATTTCGCACCCTCGAACCCGGGTGGGTACGCGGCCGGCACGTCGCCCTGGTCGACGACGTCGCGACCACGGGCGCAACTCTCGCCGCGGCGGCTCTGGCCCTGCGCACGGCGGGGGCGCGCCGGGTGGAGGCCTGGACCCTGGCGTACGAACCACTGGAATAGGGGAAAATCGGGATGACACATCTTCACATCGCCGACGGCGTGCTGCCGACGTGGCTCTGGCTCTCGGGCCTGGTCCTGGCGGCTTTGTGCACCATTCTGGCCTCCTTCTGGCACCGCCATGATCGGCCCGACCGGCTCACGCTCCTGGCCGCGCTGTGCGCGGTCATGCTGGCGGCGATGTCGGTCCCGATCGGCCCGCTCGGGCACCTGAGCTTCGCGCCCATGGTCGGGATCCTGCTCGGCCCGGGCCTCGGGTTCCTGGCTGCGCTGCTCGTCAATGGCACGCTCGCGCTCCTCGGCCACGGGGGGATCACGGTGGTGGGTCTCAACACCTGCATCCTGGCCGCCGGCATGGTGGCCGCGCGCCCGGTCTACCTCCTCTTCCGCCGCTGGCTTCAACCGGGGCGCGCGGGCGCGCTGTCGGCGATCGTCTCGCTCGTCCTGTCGGTGCTGGTCCTCTGCGCGGCGATCGCGCTGGCGACCCGCTCGGGTGGCCCCGCGGCATCGGCGATCGCGTCCGACCCCGACCTCCCGATGGCGGTGGCTACGGGCAGGTTTGTCGCGCTGTCGTCGCCGTTCTGGATCCTCGCAATCGCCGCCGAAGCGCTGGTCACCTCGAGCGTGCTGTCGTTCCTTGCGCGCGTCAGGCCGGAACTCCTGCCGTGAGCCACGATCTCGCGCTGGTCGACACCTGGGCCTCGGCGGGGGACTCGCTCTGGCATCGCGCGTCGGCGCTCTCGAAGATGGCATTTGTCGCGCTCGTGCTGTCGACCATCCTGACCTCCAGCTCGCCGACCTACCTGGCGGGGCTCTATGCCGCGCTCTGCGCGCTGGTGCTGCTGGCGCGTGTGCCGCTCTTCCCCGCGATCCTGCTCTCGCTCTATCCGGTCCTGTTCTCGAGCCTCTACCTGCTCTCGCGCTGGGACGGCACCTGGCAGACGCCCGTGCTCCTGCTCCTGCGCTCGCTCTCGAGCAGCCTCGTGGCTGTGCTCCTGGTGTCGACCACT